>CAMYIO010000178.1 GCA_947258515.1 uncultured Ectothiorhodospiraceae bacterium | reverse complement strand
CTACAAATAATGTACACATCCGAACAGGATATGAGGCGAGGTTCGACGTTTCTCTGTGTTCGCAGCTGCGGATTGTTTTACCATCCCGGGGGGAGTTTTTCGTTGATGGTGTATCTCTTGTTCTTGACCGTAATATAACCGCCACTGACCAGGTCCTTCAGGATCCTGCTGACCATCTCGCGCGAGGCCCCTACCATATCGGCAATATCCTGGTGGGTTAGCTTCTGTTCAATGACCATCTGGTCATCCACATTTTCAGCCAGGTCGAGCAAAGTACGGGCTACTCGTCCATAGACATCCAGGAGTGCCAGGTTTTTTACGTTACTGGTCAGTGCACGCACCTGCCGAATAAGAACCTCGATCAGTTTATAGGCCATCTCGGGGTTTGTAGCAAGGCAGTTTTTAAAATCGTGCTTGGTGATGACCATAACACTGGTCGGTACCATGGTTTTGATCGTAGCTGATCGGGGTTCATCATCCAGCAGGGCCAGTTCTCCAAAGTACTCACCAGGCCCCAGAATATTCAGGATGACCTCCTTACCCTGGTCATCACTGACGAGTACCTTGACCTCTCCCTCCAATACCACATAAAAAGAATCGGTGGAATCGCCTTCACTGATCAGGATCGTATTCGCTGGATAGGTACGGGTAGTGCTGTGCTGGATTAATATCTCTGTTTCTTGAGCCGCCAGTTCAGTAAACATATAAAGTTTATTGAGCATTTTACTACCCCTTCCTCTTATTGTTGCCAGTCTACTCTATCTCAAGACTATGTATAGACCCTCTGCAAATACGGGTATCACGTGTACAGAATACCTATTGGTATCACGTGTACAGAATACCTATTAATCAGGGCGGTTTCCTGCATCCAAACCCAATTTAATCGATACGAGTCGCATACCGGCGTTTAATCTCTGAAAATCCTGATATAGTGGTATTGATTACAGCCAGTGATAAATATGCTGCAATTAAACCGAAATATCCGACTATTGCTGGGCAAGGGCCTGTTACTCGGCTTGGTGGTTGCACTCGCCGGTATCCTGCTCGCCTCCAGCAACATAGGCCGCTGGATGGAAGAAGATGTGGGGCTCACCTGGCTATTCCGGCTACGCGGTCCCATATCCCCGCCTGGCGAGGTAGTGGTGGTAAGCATCGACTACAATTCTTCGCAGCGACTGGGGCTTGCCAATCATCCCAGTAGGTGGCCTCGTTCTCTGCACGGCGAACTGGTACGCAAGCTGAACAAACACGGCGCTGCCGTGATTGCGTTTGATATTTTCTTTGAAGAAAGCCGCGACCCGCAAGAGAACACATTATTCGCCGCGGCTCTGCGCGAGGCAGGCAATGTCATACTGTTTCAATCCCTGAAGAAGAAGCCCGTTACCAACGCGGCTTACCCCGGAGAAAACAGGCAAACCGGTTATATCGAAACCCTCGCATCCCCCATACCTGTGTTGAAAGAGGCCGCCTTTGGCCTGGGGCCCTTCCCGCTGCCTAAGGTACCAGCCAAGGTTAATCACTTCATCACCTTCAAACCGGAACTGGGCGATATCCCCACTCTGCCCGTAGTGGCGCTAGAGGTCTATAGCCTGCCTGTATATAGCGTGTTGCGCGACTTGATTAGCGATGTAATACCAGAGCAGGTTACTCAACTTCCTGCTAACAGGGAACAGCTCAACCGGCTCGGTGGCATCCACAAGCTGGCCCAGAAACTACGCCGGCTCTGCCTCAACAATCCCGATCTGGCCCGGCAACTCATACGACGACTGGATCATTCCTCGCCAACTGTATCGCCTCGAGATCGTGAATTGCTTGCCGCCCTGATCAACAGCTATGCTCAGCCAGACAGTCTCTATTTGAACTTTTATGGTCCTCCACAGACCATCACCACCATTCCCTACTATCAGGTGCTTGAGTCTGATGATCAGGATAATTTCATGGAGTTAGCCGGCAAGGCGGTTTTTGTCGGTTTCTCGGAGCAGTTTCAGCCAGAACAGAAAGACGGCTTCTATACCGTCTTCAGCCAGGAACTGAGTGGACTCGATGTGAGTGGGGTGGAGATCGCCGCCACCGCCTTCGCTAACCTGCTGACACGCAGCACGCTCAAGACCACCAGTGCTACGACGGACATGTTGATCTACTTCGCCTGGGCAATCCTGATAAGCCTGGTACTGCGCGCCCTGTCCGGACCGATACTGATCATTGCCGCATTGTTGCTCGGCCTGGCCTACCATCAGTTGGGCTATGAACTGTTCCGGCAAGTGCACTACTGGATCCCCCTTGCCATCCCGCTTTTCTGGCAGGCCCCCCTCGCTTTGATCGGGGCCCTGCTCTGGAACTATCTCGATGCACAGCGGGCACGGCGCAATATTCGCCACGCCTTTGGCCAGCATCTGCCTATTGACGTCGTGGATCAACTCGCTCAGGGGATGGAGCATATCGGGGATAGCGGGCAACACGTCCACGCCATTGTCCTGGCGACGGATGCACAGCAATATACTCGGTTGTCAGAGCAACTGGCTCCGGCGGAATTGCACGAATTGATGAACCGCTATTATGAGACCCTGTTCGGCCCTATACGATTGTCCGGTGGCATTATCTCTGATGTTGTCGGTGACGCTTCGCTGGCTATCTGGACATCGACCCAGTCCGATCCGGTTCAGCGGCAGCTCGCCTGTGATGCAGCCCTGGAGATTCTTTCCAGTGTGGAATATTTTAATCAACAGCAACCCGCTCACGCGCTGCCGACACGCCTGGGACTCCACTTCGGCGAAGTGATCATGGGTCATGTGGGCGCAATGGATCATTATGAGTACCGTGCTGTGGGAGACATCGTCAATACCGCAAGTCGTATTGAGGGCCTTAACAAGCAACTGGGTACACGTATCCTGGTCTCGAAAGAAGTGCTGCAAGGCGTTGAAGGCTTCATTACTCGTGAGTTAGGTAGCTTCCTTCTATTGGGCAAAAGTAAACCGTTGAGTCTCTATGAACTTGTAGCCCAGGATGATCAGGGCAAGGTTAACAAACCCTATGCAGATTTCGTCGGATCATTACATATGTTCCAGGTGCAGCATTGGGATGAGGCGGCCAAAGGTTTCGAAAATTTTATTTCTAAATATGGTGAAGATGGTCCCAGCCGATATTATCTGGACCTCTGCAGGCAATACTTTGCCAGTCCACCAGCTGAGTGGGATGGTGTCATACAGGTTGAAAAAAAATAACACCCAATATCCAGTTGCGAATAGTACTATGTAAAAATATTACAATAAATCAGTGTTTTGTGGTTATAATCGGACCAATAATGAGCGCAAGCGCGGCACCCACGAAGGATTAGACGGACTACAGGTCATCGTTAGTCTTGACTCATGAATACGTATACAGGGGTTCGTATACGGATTGGCTCATTTTATAATGCCCCATAAATGACATTAAAAACCAAGTAAGAGGATGGGAGCGGAATGGAAAACCGTATGCGGGAGTGTTTGAGTGTATTGCTGTTCGCGTGGCTTCTGCACTTCGCTACTGCAGCAACTGCGGCTGATTGTACACCTCAGGCCGCCAAGATAGTCTCTGTACAGGGCGAGATTGAAGTCAAGCGTGCCAGCACAGCTAACTGGCATGCCGTAAGCCGTAACGATACCTTCTGTCCCGGCGACAGCATCCGCGTCGGCGAGCAGAGCCGCGCGGCCATCGTCATGGCGAATGAGACCCTGCTTAGGCTAGATCAAAACTCCGCCATCAAATTCACACAGTTCGAAACAGAACTCCCCTCAATCCTGGAATTCATCAAGGGCATCGGCCATTTTATCAGCCGCGTACCGCGCAGCCTCAAGATAGAAACAGCAACCGTGGATGCCGCAATCGAGGGCACGGAATTTGTCGTCTCGGTTTCCGCGGACGAGAAGAGTGTGACCGTATTCGAAGGCACCGTA
>CAMYIO010000177.1 GCA_947258515.1 uncultured Ectothiorhodospiraceae bacterium | reverse complement strand
TGATTCACGCCTGGTACGCGGATGGTTGCTCGCTGGCGGAGTCGTTCTACCAGAGTGTCAAGTTGCCGTACCAGCTGATTATTGTCGGCGATCCACTGGCCCGACCCTTTGCCAGCTTCGCCGACAGCAAGCTGGAATCACCGCCACTGACACGCCCATGGTCAGGCATCGTGACCATTACGACCGATATCCAGGCGCCATCGGGGACATCCGTCAGCAGAATGGAGTTCTGGGTTGATGGTCAGTTGCAGTTCGAGGTGCCGGCCGGTGAGGCCTTTTCCTGGGATACGCGAACCGTAGAGGATGGCAGCCACGAGATTCGACTGGTGGCCATAGAAGATAGCGGTATTGAAACACGCTCGTTCACCCGATTTCATTCTCAGGTGTTGAACCACGACCATCGAGTGGAGGTTAATGACGTCAGTCGCGCGATTCGCTATGAAGACAACGTTGCCATCAGCGGGACAGCCCCGGGGGCGGAAAGGGTCGAAATCTTCCGTGGCTACCGGAGGCTTGGCGCGGCAGCGGTCAGCGACTCACGGTGGCAGCTTGCCATTCCCGCTAAAACCCTGGGCATGGGGCCGGTATCCCTCTTTGTCAGGGCATCCTACCCGGGCGGATCAACCGTCCGCAGCAATCCTGTGGAACTCACTGTCGCTGTGTCTGGCAGCCTGGCCCCGGTCAGGGATATAAAGCCGTCTGCCGAAGGCCTCAGTGCCATCGCGTATGACAAGGAAGGAAAAGCGCATCAGCTGGTGATTGGCAAACTGGATGGGCCGCTCAAGGCCTTGCGTAAAGACAAGTTGAAGGCCGGGCGACTGAGACTGGACGGTTACTTTCATGTGGCTGAACCGGGTTTTTATCAACTGGCAGTACAGGCCAGCGGAGACCTCAGACTCTCCGTGAACGACCGGATGCTGCTGGAGCAGCGCCTGTCTCTGCATGAAGGAGAGGCCTTTCTGCCCCTCAGCCTGCAGCGGGGCTGGTACAAACTGGGGGTCGACCTGGTGATCTCGAACCGGCCGTTCCTCAAAGTCGTGCTTGGTGGTGATCAGGTGCCGGTCACTCTGGCAGGAAACAATCTGGGCCATGATCAGCCCCGGACGGGTAACTAGCGGATCACCGTTTCACAGTGTCCGGGCTTCCCTGATGTAAATCTCGACGCGACGTTTGAGGTTTTCGCTGGTCGATTGATCCTGCCGGGTATCCTGATCACCGCGTCCTTCGGATTGAATACTGGCGTCGTTGATGCCCTGGCTGATAAGGTAATCCGCGACCGTCTGTGCCCTGAGTTGTGAAAGATACAGGTTGTAATCGGCTGCTCCGGTAGAGTCGGTATGCCCCACGACCTCGATAGTCAGTTCGTCCTGTTTGCGCAGGACTTCCGCCAGTTTCACCAGCGCGGGTCGCGCGCCATCCTTTATCCCGGCGCTGTCAAAAGCAAACACCCCGTCACTACTGAGGTTGACCTTGAGGGTATCGTCGTCCATTCGTTCAACCAGCAGCCCGCTTTGCTGCAGTTGTTCCTCCAGTTGCACTGTGCGGGTCTGCGGGAGGATCCGATCCAGCTGCTGTGCAACTGTTTTAATGTCTGCTGCTTCCGTTTTCGTTTCATGGCTCACCGCAGGTGGTTCGCGAAGCACGGTTTCCTTGCCTGTTTCCTCACCAGGTTCAATGATGTCGTGCGATGATTCCCCGGTCGCAATACCGGTAACCTTTTGTATACCGAGATCAAGCCATGTCATCACGTTCTGTCCAGCATTCCGGGTCAACTCAGGTTTGGCTATATACATGAATGCGACAGCCAGCCCCATACCCGTAATCAGCCCGGTTACTGCCAGCAGTGCCCATGAGCGCCAATTGCGCGCCTGCTTTTTTCCGGGTGTTGCCTGGTCCGGTATGCGAACAGTCAGCTCAAGGGCTGATATGTCCTCTGCGGCTTTCCCCCGGGGCGCCGCCATGCGAGCTGTCGGCGTGCGTGCACGTGCTGCTGCCCGGGAGATCGCCCGCGCCGGAGGGGCATCTGAAGAGGGTTCTCTTGCAGTCATTGCAGCCAGTTGTTCACGGTTCTGATTGTTGCTGGCTGCCGGCGATGCTAAGGCAGCCGGTTCATTATCAGGTAGGGAGGGCGGGGTAGCAGGAGCCCCCGTCGTCGACCTCTGAGGGGCTGGCTCAGTTTCCTGTTGGGTTTTTGTGGTTGGCGGTGTTGTCGGCGTGGCTTGTGGCACGCTTTTCGGTGCAGCCGGAGCCGCTGGTCGATGCGGCTCTTCTTCATAGCTTTCCTGAACCGGTTCTGCTGGCCAGGCAACGGTTGCCGCATTTTCCGACGTCTCACCGGGCAGCAACAATTCCTCACGAAGTTCATCGATGACGATCTTAAGATCCGCTATTCCAAGCCGGTGTTTTTCCTCGATACTGCCATGCAGGAACAGGCGGCTGCAGATCTGGTTGATCTGCCGCGGGATCCCCTGACTGTGTTGCTGGATTATCGCGTAGGCTTCCTTGCTGATCAGCGGGTCGCCCGTCCATGCCACGCGGCGCAGACGGTGTTTGATATAGGCCTCGGTTTCCTGGCAATCAAGGGTCTCGAGATGGGTAGCGGCAATCATGCGTTGATGTAACTGCTCCATGGAGGGCGCATTCACCATGTCCCGCAGTTGTTCCTGACCCACCAGGAATATTTGCAATAATTGCTGGCCACCCGTCTGCAAGTTGGTCAGCAGGCGGAGTTCCTCAAGCGCACCCTCCGCCATGCCCTGGGCTTCGTCAATAATCAGCAGGGGGCGTCGTCCCTGCTTGTGCTGCTTTTTCAGGAAGTGGACCAGCCGTATCAGCACAGCAATCTTGTCCACACCCTCGGGATCCAGATTGTACGAGTAGGCCACCAGGTGAATCAGGTCATCTGCTTTCATCTGTGTGGTGACAAGATTGGCAACCAGTGCCTGATCCGGCTTGAGCGACCGCAGCAGATCATGAATCAGGGTCGTCTTGCCTGTTCCCGGACGGCCCGTAATCATGATAAAACCCTCGGCGCGGTGGAGGGCGTGGCGCATGTAGGTCATCGCCTTGCGGTAGGTCCGGTGCTTGAAACAAAACCGGTGATCCGGGCTTAAGCGGAATGGCTCGGCCCTGAACTGATAGAAGGTGTCATACATGGGAATAGCCTGTTCCGGATTTACAGCCACAGTACCAGGGTAAATCGGTCGATGTGTTACGCTCCGCAGCGGGATTTAACAAAATGTCCTTGATTTGCATAGAGGTATTCTCTGACCCTGATTCTACAATTATTTGGACTTGTTTGCCGGGCTCTGCTATTTTTTAGCTTCATTTTAAGAATAAATTCTGTTGCTGGAGCCGGTTGTGAATAAATATATCAGAGATTTTCCATTCAAGATTGCTGCTGCCGTGTTGCTGATCAGCCTGAACGCCGGCGCTGAAGACATGACTGACTTTGAAACAGACACACTTATACCTTCTGATGCGATGGACGGTGATGCTGATACTGCGGGTGATGATGAGTCAGAAACTGTTACCGTCAAGGTAACACGTACCAAGGAGGGTGTCGAAGTGGTCACGCCCAACGGGCGGCATGTGTTGCTGAAGGATGACCATACCTGGGAGTACCTCGAGGTTGAGCAGCTGCCAGCAGGAGAAAGCGCAGTACTCGAGGTGGTCAACATCAAGGAGCTTCGCGATACTTGTGACATCGGTTTCAGGCTAACCAATAACCTGCCCTACATGATCAAGAGCCTGGTACCCCGGTTCTCGGCCTATACCAAGGACAATGTGAAGTTCGATACGCGCTCCAAGTCATTTAATTCCATCAAGCCGACCCGTAACCAGTATCAGAAGGTCCGCTTTATCGGCATTGGCTGCCCGGATATATCGCATATCAAGCTGCATGGTGCCGATCGTTGCACCATGGGGCCGTTCAC
>CAMYIO010000176.1 GCA_947258515.1 uncultured Ectothiorhodospiraceae bacterium | reverse complement strand
TCACTCCACCCTTGAGTATATAAATACTCGGGTCCGACAACTTCAGGAGCCTTTCCAGGAAGCAGAAATGAAAGACTTCACGTATTTGGGTATCTGAGAGCATGTTTAATTATGTATCTATATTTCCTTAAATGTCAATATAGATACTTATTAAAACAAGAGATTCCGCTGGATAGACAGGTACATCCAGAGAAGGGCGGCTGCCTCCAACCTAGTGAAAACGCAATAAGAACGAATACAAAACATCGGTAAATGGCGGTATTTCAGGGTAGGAGCCAAACAGCAGGCATTACCGATTTGGTGGATCGATCGGGTCTGATAATCCTACTGTTTTCGAGTTTTCGTCTGGCTTTGTTATGTGATACTTGAAGTATATTCAAAGCGTATAAATACGCATATTAAATGAATTATGGCGTATAGACTATACTAGTTACTGCCGTTTATGGTATATAAGGTACGTAGTATTTCTATTATTAAGTGAAATAACGCATATAGGCTATCACATGCAAACTGTGTCGGGTCTTGGAAAAGCTGATAGAAAACAGTTGTCTGCGATAATTCGTGGCACGAAAGGCGCTGTTTCTGTAGGTGAGGCCGCAACGATCCTCGATGTGCCACGGAATGCTGCGGCGAAAAAGCTGGCGCGTTGGGCAAGCAAGGGCTGGCTGTCACGTGTACGGCGCGGGCTCTATGTCTCTGTTCCACTGGAATCCCGAACTTCCGACATCGCGCTGGAGGATCCCTGGCTTATTGCTGACCGGTTGTATGCCCCCTGTTACATCGGTGGTTGGAGCGCAGCTGAGTACTGGGAGCTGACGGAGCAGATATTCCGCACCATCGTGGTGATGACTACTCAAAAGCCACGAGACCGCTCACCGGTTATTAAGGGTACGAGCTTCCTGTTGCGAACCGTGCAGAATGAAACATTGTTTGGCCTGAAGCCGGTATGGCGTGGTCAAGTAAAGGTGTCAGTCTCTGATCCGAGTCGCACACTCCTGGATGTGTTGAATGATCCACTGCTTGGTGGAGGACTGCGGTCGACCACGGACTTTTTTGCCAATTATCTGAAATCGGACAACCGCAATCTTGATTTGCTGATCGACTATGCTGACCGACTGGGTAATGGTGCCGTGTTCAAGCGCATGGGTTTCCTGCTGGAGCGCCTGGTTCCGGAAGAGCAGAAAGTGATTGATGCGTGCCGCGAGAGAATGACAACAGGAAATGCGAAACTGGACCCGTCGCTTGCTACCGACAAGTTGGTAACGCGTTGGCGATTGTGGGTGCCGGAGAGTTGTGCACTTATTATTCCGTTATCGGGCCGACTGGACAGTCAGCAGGTCTCGACTCATTCCAGGCTCTAATTAGGGTTGGCCTGCTTCGTTTGTACCACCATTCGACAAGCGCCTTTTCACGACGCCCGACTTTCCCTTCTAAATGTATACATTCTGTTATTGAAAATGTTGCATCAATGCCACCGCCTGAAATATGAAAATGCGGTGGTGGGTGCTCTCGTGAAAATACTTCTATGCGCAACCCGTTCACTCGTGCCACAAGCTGTTTAATATTGTATAAAGAACCGTCTTCCCAGACAGAAAATCCACTCGATAAAAGGATTTCAAGAACTTCAGCGCTTTCTTCCAGTGACTTGGCACTTGACGCTCGGCGTTCTATTTCTTTGTAGGGGTTCATATCCTGATTGTGCCTTTGAATAGCTGAGGATGTGCCTGCCATCAAGGCGTAGATTTATAATGCTTGGATGTGTGTCTGAATTCTATCCAGGATAGTGTCGAAAGGGATTTGATCATTGAAATAGAGTGATGCTGTCACTTGGTAGGCGAGGGCATACTGGTCACGGGTGGCCGGATCAGATAATAGGAATGCCTCGTTTTCAGAGATAATCAAATTGTCACCGGTCCTGAATCTTACCTTCTTTCGCTCCTGGTATTCGGGTGTGCCGATAAATGCTGCAACATCCGGATGGTCCAGTAGCTGGCTGATATCATAGTAATGACGCATGAAGTTCTGGGGTAGTTCTCCCATTTTCTGCTGTTGGCGATACTTAGTAGAGATGGTTTGTAGCTTTTCAACGAAGGTATACCCCGGGTGGTAGCAGAGCACGTCTATTGTCCGGTTATCTTTGATGGCCACTGCGCTTTCTGCAGCCTTATCATAAGCCCAGGAAGAAATTGTTTGGGGTGAGTTCGGCTGGGTGTCATCGAAGCCTGTTTCCAGAAGGATGCCTTCTTTCAGGCCAGCCGGGTTACCAAAGGTGCTGTTGTAATGCAGACGGATGCCGCCATTCCTGAATTTCGCATCATCGAATGCATGGTCACGTTCAACGTTACTGATACCTTCGATTTGGATCGTATCAGCGAGCCAGTCATAGAACTGTTGCCTGGATTCGTTATGCCGCGCTTTTTTGGTTTGGTTGGCACCGGTGAATACTTCGAATGGAGCACATGCTGGATTGATGCGAATATCAATATCTTCGGAGAAGCGCTGGATGATGCCGAAGCCTTTGGATAGAGAAGTGCCTCCCTTGAGTTCAAAAGTGAAGCCCTGAGTTGCGAGACCATACAGGCAGTGCATGATCCAGTAATCCTTTTCCACGAGCGCTGGCAGCAGTCCCCGTTCGTCGGCGACAATACGGACCAGATCGGAAAAATCAGATAGCTCGTGTAGGTAGGGATCAGGCGGCATCTGCCAGCACCTGATCGAAGAATTTGCGGGTGGCGACCTTGCCGTAGTTGCGAGCGGCCAATCGGAGCTTGCTGGCATTCAACTCTTTCGCCTTGCTGCGCGCGTTTGCACGCAGCATTTCCGTATCCTCTGCAAGTGCAGGCAGGTTATTCAGAAGGTCCACCAGCAGGAATTCCTCAGTGAGTTTCCGGGGGAAGCGGGGCTTCCTGCGAAATTCAAAGGGGAGGCCTCCCAGCATGAAGCGACCATGGCGCTTGTGGTTATAAACGACATGGGTGTTATAAAGCTGCGTCGTACCCAGGCCCAGGGTGTTGTAGGCGTTCGGAGAGGTGAGCAGGAAGTCATCCTCTTTCAGGAAACGGCGCACCAGTTCCCGCTCGTCTGCCGGCACCTGACCAAAAGCCGAGTGTTTGGGATAGTAATACAGCCCGTTCTGGAGTTTCTGCAAAACACCCTGGTCGACCAGCTCACGTGCGTGACGGTCAACACTCTTTGACCATTGAGCCAGCTCCGCGCGCCGGTACACACGACCGGGGTGAAGGTGCCTTTTCAGTTGTTCCGAGCGTTTCATCGTCATTTCCTCTGTTTGGCTAATATAGCTTCTGTCGGCAAAAATGACAATAAAATTATTAAAAAAACATGCATTATTGTGTATAGATTCTTGTAATTACTGTATTTATATAGATTTCATATAGTTATGAAAATGGGATGCTACCCTAGCTTTATCGCCAAATCCTCCGCTTTCAGATGCGTATATCGGCGCAGCATCCGTAAATCCTTGTGTCCAGTAATGCTGGCAACCTCCATGATATTCAGTCCCTTCTCGAACAGCCGGGTAGTGGCCTCGTGGCGCAGGTCATGGAACCGAAGGTCCTCGATACTGGACCGGCGCACTGCACGGATGTAGGCACGTTTGATGGCCTCGGTGGTGACACCGGGGAAGGCTTGCCCATGCAGGCTGCGGGGCAGGGCGCGCAGTACCCGGATGGCAGTCGTAGATAGTGGCACGGTGCGAGACTCGCCGTTCTTGGTGTCCGGTAAATGGGCGGTACGGCGGTTCAGGTCGATGTGTTCCCAGCGCAGGCGGATCAGCTCCCCCTGGCGCATGGCGGTCTCCAGCGCCAGTTGCACGATGGGCAGCAGCCAGGGATTGCGTGCTTGTTCACAGGCAGTGAGCAGTCGGGCTTCCTCGCCGTCCTGCAGGCGTCGGTCCCGTGGCCGGTTGTCGGCGGGTAGCCGAATATCGCGGACC
>CAMYIO010000175.1 GCA_947258515.1 uncultured Ectothiorhodospiraceae bacterium | reverse complement strand
ATGTTCCGGAGAATGATGCCGCGGTACCGGCAGCGCCAAAGGCAGATGATCTGCCTGAATAGATAGTTATTAAGGTAGTAGCAGTTCTGGTTATGTTTCCCGGCCGATGTGGTGGAATTGGTAGACACGCTATCTTGAGGGGGTAGTGGCGAGAGCCGTGCCGGTTCGACTCCGGCCATCGGCACCAGATTTTTCAATGAGTTGCAATGATTTCGTGGCCCCTGTTGTGCTCATACCGGATGGAGAATAGTTACTTTTTATACCCCTAAAAGCATAGTTAACCATTTGAAAAATATAACAAATATGTCATCTATCCAACTTGACAGAAATCATGGGCTGGCCTAGACTGCATCCCTCTTTTTCATCGCCTGTCTGATCCAAAAAAATGAATCGAGTCCGGCTGTTAGTCGCACCGGCCCGAAGAGACAAAAACGATGCTGGATAACTATCTGCCTATCATGATTTTTATCGCCATTGGTATCGCCATTGGCATTGGCCCGATAGTTCTGGGTTTCCTGCTGGCACCCCACAAGCCGGATACCGAGAAGAATTCCCCGTTTGAGTGTGGCTTCGAGGCATTCGAGGACACGCGCATGCGCTTTGATGTGCGCTACTACCTGGTTGCTATTTTATTCATTATTTTTGACCTCGAGATTGCTTTCCTGTTTCCCTGGGCCGTGGTGCTCGATTCCATCGGCATGTTCGGCTTTGTAGCCATGATGGTATTCCTTGGAATCCTGGTGATCGGTTTTATCTACGAGTGGCAGAAAGGGGCGCTGGAATGGGAATAGAGGGACTGCTCAAGGAAGGTTACGTCACCACCTCGGCTGATGCGCTGATCAACTGGGCGCGGACCGGGTCGATGTGGCCAATGACCTTCGGTCTCGCCTGTTGTGCTGTCGAAATGATGCAGGCCGGTGCCTCACGCTACGACCTGGACCGCTTTGGAATCATCTTCCGTGGCAGCCCGCGCCAGTCGGATGTGATGATTGTAGCGGGTACCCTGTGTAACAAGATGGCACCGGCACTGCGCAAGGTGTATGACCAGATGGCCGAACCGCGCTGGGTAATTTCCATGGGGTCCTGCGCCAATGGCGGCGGCTACTACCATTATTCCTACTCCGTGGTGCGCGGCTGTGACCGCATTGTTCCTGTCGATATTTACGTGCCAGGCTGCCCGCCCACTGCAGAAGCGCTGTTGTACGGGATTATCCAGCTGCAAAATAAAATCAAGCGAACCAATACCATTGCCCGCTAGCGGGCTGCCAGGCTTATATCCAAAGTGACTGACTCTTCCCGCCAGCTTGCAGAGCAATTACAACAACGTTTCGGTGAAAGCCTGCAGGCGATTGTTGATTCGGTCGGTGAAGTGACCGTTGAAATGGTCCCTGATAGCTTACTGGAAGTCGCCACCGCGCTGCGCGACGAGCCGGATTTTTCCTTTGAGATACTAATCGATGTGTGCGGTGTTGACTATGCCAACTACGGCCGCGACGAGTGGGTCACCGAGGAATCAACCACCTCCGGGTTCAGCCGTGGTGTCGAGGCGGCAACGGCCGGGCGCTTGACCGCGGTGACCGAAGACCTGGTGGTCGAAAAGCCGCGGCAGTCAAAACGCTTCGCAGCGGTCTACCAACTGCTATCCATCAGCAACAATCGGCGCCTGCGACTGAAGGTGTTCGCGCCGGACGATGACCTGCCGGTGGTACCGTCCGTGATCGCTGTCTGGAACAGTGCCGACTGGTATGAGCGCGAGGCATTTGACCTCTACGGCATCCTCTTTGATGGCCACCCGGACCTGCGCCGCCTGTTGACGGATTACGGTTTTGTCGGCCACCCGTTCCGCAAGGATTTCCCGCTCAGTGGCAACGTCGAAGTGATCTACGATGCAGAAAAGAAACGCGTGGTGTATCAGCCGGTGAGCATCGAGCCGCGCGTGCTGGTGCCGAAAGTCATTCGCTCCGGGACTGTTGACGCCGTTGATCTCACGCAGCTGGCCGAGGAAACAGAGGCAGCAGAAACCGGGGAAGAGGCGCAATAACGCATGCCCGAGATACGTAATTTTACCCTGAACTTCGGGCCCCAGCATCCTGCCGCCCACGGCGTCCAGGTCGACGAGGGCGTGGATCGGCCGCTTTTAACCGATGCACAATCCTTCAGGGGGCTGCACCAGACCCTGGCAATAGAAAAGCTGCTCGGTGTCGAGGCACCGATCCGTGCACAGTACATCCGCGTCATGTTTGACGAGATTACCCGCATCCTGAATCACCTCTTGTGGCTGGGTGCGCACGGTCTGGACATTGGCGCCATGACGGTCTTTCTCTACGCCTTCCGTGAGCGCGAGGACCTGATGGACCTCTACGAGGCCGTGTCCGGCACACGCATGCATGCGACTTATTACCGTCCCGGCGGCGTCTACCGTGATTTGCCGGACAGGATGCCGCAGTACGAGGCTTCCAGGTGGCACAGCCAGAAGGAGGTGGACGGCAAGAACGAGCATCGCCAGGGTTCCATGCTGGATTTTATCGAGGCCTTTACCGATCGTTTTCCGGGTTGTGTCGATGAATACGAAACCCTGCTGACGGACAACCGTATCTGGAAACAGCGTACCGTCGGTATCGGCGTGGTCACGCCGGAGCGTGCCATGCAGCTGGGTTTTTCCGGTCCCATGTTGCGTGGCTCGGGAATTGAATGGGACCTGCGCAAGAAACAGCCCTACGAGGTCTATGATCGCCTGCAGTTCGACATCCCGGTGGGTGTCACCGGTGACTGTTATGACCGCTATCTGGTGCGTATCGAGGAAATGCGGCAGTCGAACCGGATTATCAGGCAGTGCGTGGACTGGTTACGCAACAATCCCGGTGCCGTGATGCTGGACGATGCCAAGCTGGTGCCGCCGCGCCGCGAGGAAATGAAGGCCGACATGGAAGCACTGATTCATCACTTTAAACTGTTCACGGAAGGCTACACGGTGCCGGCCGGCGAGGCCTATGCCGCGGTGGAACACCCGAAAGGTGAATTCGGTGTCTACCTGGTCTCCGATGGTGCCAACAAGCCCTACCGCCTGAAGGTGCGTGCCCCCGGTTATGCGCACCTGTCCGCGATGGATGAAATGGTGCGCGGTCACATGCTCGCCGACGTGGTGGCGATCATTGGTACGCAGGATATTGTGTTCGGGGAGATCGATCGCTGATGACTGGCGCGACACAAACACGCGGTGCCGGGCTGTTGAGCGCCGAGTCCCGTGCGACGATTGATGCCTGGCTGAGCAAGTTCCCGGCAGAACAGAAACAATCAGCCGTGCTCGCTGCGCTGCAGGCGGCACAGCACCAGAACGGCGGCTGGGTGACGCGCGAGCTGATGGATGCCGTGGCTGATTATCTTGATATGCCGAACATACAGGTCTACGAAGTCGGTTCTTTCTACTCCATGATCGAACTGCAACCGGTCGGTCGCAACATGGTGGCCGTGTGCACCAACCTGTCCTGCATGTTGTGCGGTTCTGAAACCATCGTCGAGCATGTTGAAAAGAAGCTCGGCATCAAGCTGGGCGAGACCACGGCGGATGGTCGTATCACGCTGAAGCTCGAGGAAGAATGCCTGGCCGCCTGTTCTGCTGGTCCGATGATGACGGTGAATGGCCATTACCATGAAAATCTCACCCCTGAAAAGGTGGACGAGATCCTGGACGGGCTGGAGTAGCGTATGAGCGTGCAAGTCTGTTTTGACACCCTGCAGTTTGACGAGCCATGGACGCTTGAGAACTATCTCAAGGTCGGGGGTTACAAGGCGTGGAAAAAGATCCTGCAGGAAAAGACGCCGCCGGAAATCGTTATCGAGGAAGTCAAGAAGTCAGGGCTGCGTGGCCGCGGCGGCGCGGGTTTTCCGACCGGCCTGAAGTGGAGCTTCATGCCACGCAATGCACCGGTACAGAAATACGTGGTGTGCAACTCGGATGAATCCGAGCCGGGCACCTGCAAGGACCGCGACATCCTGCGTTACAATCCGCATGCCCTGATCGAGGGTATGGCGATCGCCGGCTATGCCATGGGTGCGACCGTGGGGTACAACTACATGCGCGGCGAATTTCATCACGAGCCGTTCGAGCGTTTTGAACACGCCCTGCACGAGGCCCGCGAGGCCGGTTTCCTCGGAGACAATATCCTTGATTCCGGTATCGATTTCGAATGCCACGGCCATCTCGGTGCCGGTGCCTATATATGTGGCGAGGAGACCGCGCTGCTGGAATCGCTGGAAGGCAAGAAGGGACAGCCGCGCTTCAAACCGCCATTCCCGGCCAACTACGGTCTCTATGGTAAACCGACCACCATCAACAACACCGAGACACTGGCCTCGGTACCGGCCATCCTGCGCAACGGCGGCGACTGGTTCATGGAACTGGGCAAGCCGAACAACGGCGGCGTAAAAATATTTTCCGTGTCCGGGCATGTCAACAAGCCGGGCAACTTTGAAGTACCCATGGGTATCCCGTTCCGCGAGTTGCTGGCGATGGCTGGCGGTGTTCGCGACGGGCATCAGCTGAAAGCCGTCATTCCCGGTGGTTCCTCCATGCCGGTGCTGCCGGCGGACATCATTATGGAAACCGACATGGACTATGACTCGCTGTCGAAGGCCGGTTCCGCCATGGGTTCCGGTGCCGTGATGGTGATGGATGACAGTACCTGCATGGTGAAGGCGCTGATGCGGGTGTCGCGTTTTTATTACGCGGAATCCTGCGGCCAGTGCACGCCGTGCCGTGAGGGTACCGGCTGGATGTATCGCATTATCAAGCGCATCGAGGAAGGGCAGGGCCGTGCGGAGGACCTTGACCTGCTGCTCAGCGCGGCGGGGCAGATCGAGGGCAAGACCATTTGTGCCTTTGGCGAGGCGGCAGCCTGGCCGGTGCAGGGTTTCCTGAAACATTTCCGCGAGGAATTCGAGTATCACATCGAACACAAGTGCTGCATGGTCGGTGCGGGCGCGGCCGCAAAAGGCGCCGCGGCATGAGTGCGCGTCCCGAGATCCCGGCTGACGAGGCGGTCAATATCGAGATCAATGGCCAGCCCTGCCAGGCACGCAAGGGCGCCATGATTATCGAGGTGACCGACGCGCTTGGAATCAGCGTACCGCGCTTCTGTTACCACAAGAAACTCTCGATCGCGGCCAACTGCCGCATGTGCATGGTGGAGGTCGAGAAGGTGCCGAAGCCGCTGCCGGCCTGCGCCACGCCGGTAGCCGAGGGCATGAAGATCTTTACCCGCTCGGAGATCGCCACCGGTGGCCAGAAGGCGGTGATGGAATTCCTGCTGATCAACCATCCGCTGGACTGCCCCATCTGTGACCAGGGCGGAGAATGCGAACTGCAGGATCTGGCGCTGGGTTATGGCCGCGATGTGTCGCGCTTTGCCGAGAAGAAGCGTGTGGTGAAGGACAAATACATCGGACCGCTGATCGCCACCGACATGACACGCTGCATTCATTGCACGCGCTGTATTCGCATGCTGCGCGAGGTCGCCGGCAAGATGGAACTCGGCGCGACCGGTCGCGGCGAGAACATGGAGATCGGTACCTATATAGAAAAATCGCTGGAGTCGGAACTGTCCGGCAATGTCATCGATGTCTGCCCGGTAGGGGCGTTGACCTCCAGGCCGTTCCGCTTCAAGGCGCGCGCCTGGGAATTAGAGCAACATTCAACCATTGCACCGCACGACTGCGTCGGTTCCAACCTGTTTGCCCATACACGGCGCGGGCAGGTGATGCGCGTGGTACCGCGCGAGAACGAGGAACTCAACGAAGTCTGGTTATCTGATCGCGACCGCTTCAGTTACGAGGGCCTCTACAGCGAGGACCGTCTGCAGGCGCCCATGGTGAAGGTCGATGGTGAGTGGCAGACGGTTGACTGGGAGACCGGTTTGCAAACCGCGGTGGACGGGCTCCGTGGCGTCATTAATGCACACGGTGCCGATCAGGTCGGTGTGCTGGTTTCGCCAACGGCCACGCTGGAAGAGATGTCACTGCTGCAGGCGCTTGCCCGCGGACTGGGTGTGAACAATATGGATCATC
>CAMYIO010000174.1 GCA_947258515.1 uncultured Ectothiorhodospiraceae bacterium | reverse complement strand
GGACGCATGTGGATCGGATGGAATCTCTGAGCCAGAAGCGATTTCGAGCCTTATCGCCGCAGGCAGCGGCTCTCCAACTATCACTTCCATTTCGGTGACGCGCCAGAGGCCTGTCTCACCGCCAATAAACGAAAACAATCGTGCAGGCATATCAACTTTCCTCAGTAAGGCCTAACTATTAGCGGGTGGGTGCGAGCCATATCTCGGCGAAGCATCCCCAAGTAGTTATAGATCTACTCCCGTGCAAGTACAAAAGCAATTAGTTCTTTTTTGTACTGGTCGATTGTTAATCGAGCAGGAGGTATATCAGTGAAAGCTAAACGACAACTTTGGGTCGTTATGTATAGCTATACATAACGACCCCTATGTATAGTTCCGAATTATGTATAGTTGAGTCAACGGGTTACCCGCCAGCCCCTGTTTCAATATACCTGAGGGCCGGCGGATCTATACATAGTTACAGCCTCTGAAGGAACCGCATCAGGGCGTCAGGGGGACGGTAACGGTGGATCACTGTGTTGGGTTCCTGAAGCCGAGCCAAAGCCTTATCTTTCATCGCCAAGTCAGCCTCGACGTACCGGTGCGTGGTGGACATGTTCTCGTGCCCCAGCCACAGCGCAATCACACTGAAGGCCACGCCGGACTGCAGCATATGCATTGCTGTAGAGTGCCGAATCGAATGCGGCGAGATGTGCCGCTTGGCGAGGCTACGGTGCACTTCAGTTGCACGGCCAACAGCGATGTTGAGTCGTTGATTGACGTTGGCGCGTGTCATTGCTTGCCCTTTCCGATTGGGCAGCAAGGGCGCGTCGGCGCCCAGTGTAGAGTTGCTTTGTAGCCAGGTCCGGATCTCCTGGACCGTGGACTTCCACAACGGCACTGCGCGCTGCTTGCGGCCCTTGCCGCGCAGGTGGACACAGGGTGAAGCCTCCAGTACGACATCTGCGATACGCACGGCGATGACCTCCGAGACGCGAGCCCCGGTATTGTAGAGCATGGCCAGCAGCAGGTGATCGCGCTGCGAAGTCCAAGTGTCGCCCGGTTCTCCGATTATCGCCAGCATCTCCTCGCGCGAGAGGAACCCGAGCATCGGGTGCTCGAAGCGCTTCATTGGTACCCCCAGCGCACGTTCGATGACATGCAATGACGCGACATCGCGATGCGCCGCAAATTTCAAGAACGCACGCAGCGCCGTTAGCCTCAGGTTGCGACTACGCACCGTATTATTGCGCTGCTGCTCCAGGTGGTCCAGGAACGCCAGGATCAAGTCGGGTTCGATATCGGCTAGACACAGCTCGGTTGGCGCCTTGCCCAGACGCACATGTGCGAAGTCCAGGAACAGGATCAAGGCGTCGCGGTAGGAGGCAACAGTGTGGGGGCTCAAGGCACGCTGCGTGACCAGATACTCCGTAAAAAACTGCTGGACCAACGATGGGAACGAAGGTGAGTGTGTGGTGGCTTCAGACATGATGTACCTCCGAGGCTGGCATGAGAGTCTTGAACTTGCCCGCTGCCACGGCCATCAGCTCGGGCACGCCGGTCAGATACCAGTAGGTATTGGTTACCATCGCGTGGCCGACGTAGGTGGACAGGGACAGCATCGCCTGATCAATGTCCACGCCTTGGGCATGCCAAAGCAACACGCGACGAACGATGAAGGTGTGACGAAGGTCATGGATACGCGGAGCAGCATGGGCGCCGCGGTTGACCCAGCCCAATTGATCCCGTAGGTGCTGGAAGACCCGATTCACATGGCGCAGGTTCAAGGCGAACCCCAGACGCTGGCCCCGTGTGCTGATGAAGAATGGCGTCTCGTCCGTGACCGTGATATGGCATTTGCACAGTCCGCGGTACTGCCGCAATGCATCTAAAGTGCTCGGATGCAGCGGTACATAGCGGGATTTGGCAAACTTGGTCTGCCGGACGGTCAGCATACCCAACTTCAGGTCGACATCCGCGTCTGTCAGATGCCTCGCCTCGGAGATCCGCAGACCGGTTGCCGCCAGCAAGCCGAACAAGGTCTCGTAGGTTGCTCCGCGCAGAGCTGGACTAAGACCGCGAGCTGTAGCCAGCAAGTCAACAATCTCCTGCTCACTGTAGATGTGGGGAGCCAGTCGCTGGCCGACCCGGCCGAAGACGGTGTGATCCGGAACTTCAGTACGCGGATCGAACTGCTGCAGATAACGGGCAAAGGGACGCAGCTTCTTCAGCCGCCGTGCCCAGATGGTGGGTGAATCGCCGCTGGCCTTGGCGCGCCGTGCCCATGCGGCCATGATCTCAACCGTCAGCGGTCCCTCGTAGCCAAGACCATCGACGTAGTGTGCAAAGCTCCTGATGGCATAACATGTAGTGCGTAAGCCATACCCAAGCTGGCGGCGTTCGTCCAGGTAGTTCTCGGCGTGTGATTGCATCGTGACGGGCGCGTTCATGATGCGCACCCCGGCCACGGCAGGGCGACCGCTGCCAAGTTCCGGCTATCAAGCTTGGCGTAGATCAGCGTTGTGTTCAGTGAACGGTGGCGCAAGACATCGGCCACCTCCTTGAGTGAGCTGCCACCGGCCAGTAGGCGACTGGCCATGGTGTGACGCAACAAGTGTGCCCGGGTATAAGGTAAGCCGGCGCGGGCATAGGCTTGGCGGATTGCCTTGCGCACGCAATCGGGGCCGATCGATTGATCACATGGTGCGACGTGGCGTACGAATACCGCCCGGCTGGTGGTTTGCGGACGTTCACGCTTCAGGTAGTCGGCAATGGCACGGCCAGTGGCCTCCGGCAAAGGCAGAATGTCTTCGCGACGGCCTTTGGTTCTGCGTAATGTGATCGTGCCGGCACGCCAGTCGATATCATCCAGGGCGAGCTTGGCGATCTCTCCGCAACGCAAGCCGAGGTCCAGGGCGCAGCGCACCATAGCATCGGCGCGGCGTGCCGATGGGCCATCCCAGCCGAGGGAATCCACCAGTTGCCCGACCTCAGCGTTGCTCAGGGCCTTCGGCAGTGAAGCCAGTTGCCAGTTGGCCGGATAGGACACCACGCCGATCAGAGCATACATCTGATCACCACAGGTGGTGCGGAAGCGGAAATAACCGCGTAACGCCGAGACCAGCGAGCCGGCGCTGCCCGGGGTACTGTACAGCTCGCACTGGCTGGCAACGAATCGACGCACATCTTCGGGCATGATCGCCGAGAGGACAACAGGCCGACTCCCGAATTGCTCAAGGAGCAGGTGACGTACTGTGCGGAGATACATGCTGCGCGTCGCCGGGGCGAGACCGCGAACATGGTTCATATGGTCGTCGAAGCGACACAGCTCCTCATCTATCGGGGTCGTTCCCCATATAGGTTCGGTGATAACCGCCTCGGCACGCAGGACGACAAGCAGATGCCTGAGCGCTGCGCGCAGGTTATTACGAGTTCGGTGTACCGGTCTGGCACAAGCGCACTGCGGTAAATGGTTCTCAAGAAACCGCTGTACCACGTCCTCGTCGATACAATGGACGTCCAGCCGGCACTGGCTTATCCAGCATGCAAAGTGGGCAATGCAACTGAGGTAGGTATCGATGGTGTGGGGCGCATAGCGGCGCTCGGACAGGTAATGTGTGAACGCATCAACGTAGGGCGCTAACTGGCCTTCGTGAAGCCAATCCGTCGGTCTGCTGTGAAGTTGTCGCGTCGAGTTCATCATGGTCTCCTGAAGTGAGGGGATGACACTTCAGAAAACCAGAAAACTATGTTTAGTTCACCATCGCCCCAATCTGCTTAAACCCAGGAAACACGCTGCTTGCCGCTGTCGAGCACCTCTAAACTATACATAGTTCAATACTATACATAGGGGTCGTTTCCCGCCTTTTAAACGTCCGAGTACAGTACATTCCTGACCTACACAAAATAATTCTGTACTTCCGGGATGGAACCCATCTCGGACCTTCAGCCGAACCTAATATTAGCCATAGCTGAATGACCGCTTCGCTTCC
>CAMYIO010000173.1 GCA_947258515.1 uncultured Ectothiorhodospiraceae bacterium | reverse complement strand
ATCATACCGATAACTGGGATGATGGACTGGGCGAGAAGTCGACACCGACCCATATACAGGTGCCAATCTACAAGAATGCTGCACTAGAACAGAAATGGGGTGGCGTTGAATTGCGTTTTAGTCCTACCAGCAAGATAAATGCCCTTGGCATTGCCATCAGTCCACTGGTATTGATGACAGTCTTTGTTGGCGTAGTCGGGTTTCTGGTATTTCTGCTGCTGATCAAGAAGATATTAACCAATATCGATCCGACTGCAGTAATGCCGTCGCGGGTCAGGAAGGCACTCGATACCCTGAACGAGGGCGTCTTGTTGATTGACAAAAAGGGGCGGATCCTGTTTGCAAATGAAGTGTTTGCCAGTGCGACAGGCATTGAAGAGTCGCAGATTATCGGTAAAAAGGCGATAGATCTTGGCTGGAAAGGAGATTTTTCTGAACTGCCGTGGATGAAGACAATGAAGTCCGGTGATGTTTCAGTGGGAAGTAAAGTCGAATTTGAACTGCCTGACAAGAGCGTTATCCAGTTCATCGTCAACAGTACCCCGGTACTTGATGATAAAGGCAAACAACAGGGTGTAATGGTGACGTTCGATGATGTCACCGAACTTGAGGAAAAAAATAACGAGCTGCGTAATATGGTCGGCAGACTCAAGGCATCTTCAGAGCAGATTAATCGCCAGAACGAAGAGCTGCGTATTCTAGCAACGCATGATCCGCTGACAAATTGCCTGAATCGGCGTTCACTGTTTGAACAGTTTGAAGAAAAGTGTCTGGATGCGATTAGCCATCATGCCGAGTTCAGTTGCCTGATGCTTGATATTGATCACTTCAAACATGTTAATGACACTTACGGTCACGCAGCCGGTGATGAGGTGCTGAGGGTGGTATCCGCGGTAATCAAGGCCGGATTGCGTGGTAATGACAAGTTGTTCCGTTATGGCGGTGAGGAATTTTGCGTGATATTGCCTGGCACCGATGTAAAATCTGCCTACAGGCTGTCTGAACGTGTACGTGGAAACATTGAAGCACAGGTCTTTGATGAGGTAGCTAAAGGCCAGGGTATCCGTGTTACAGCCAGTTTCGGTCTCAGCTCGATAAAGTGCGGCGTAGAGAATCTTCCGGCGTTAATCGAAACCGCAGATGCTGCGCTGTATGAATCGAAGCGTAACGGCCGGAATCGAGTGACGACCTGGTCAGCAGAGGTTATAGGGGTAGAACAGACGGCAGATGCGCATCATCAGGTCAATGTGGATGAAAAACCCGGTACAGAGACCGATACGGTTCCGCTGGCGAGCAAGCATCAGGATGTTGACATGGTCACGGGACTGCCGAACCGTGCACACTTCAGGAAAGAACTCGCCTGGACAATCATGCATGCCCAGCAGCATGATCAGTATGCCGCTGTATTACTGCTCGATATCGATATGTTCCAGCGCGTCAATAATGTATTTGGTTTTACAGTCGGTGATACGGTACTTGAAACTGTGGCAAAACGACTGGCCGGTGTTGTGCGTGCTTCGGATCTGGCCTGCAGGCTGGGTGACAGTGTTCCTGAACAGTCGGTATATGGTCTGGGGGGGGATGAATTCGGCATCCTGCTAACCGGTCTTGAATCTCAGGATAATGTATCGGTGGTCGTGGAGCGTTTAATCGACTCGCTGGTTTTACCGGTTACTGTCAACGACCATCAGGTATTCCTGACCTGCAGTGTAGGTGTCAGCCAGATCCCGAATGACGGAACGAATGTCGAGGATCTGGTTACTTGTGCAAACATGGCCCTGCAGCAGGCCAAGCGTGGCGGCAAGAATTGCTGCCAGTTTTTCCACAAGGATTTTGTTTCCGCAGTCCGGCGTGATTACGAAACTGAGAAAGCCCTGCGTTATGCGCTGGAGAATGATGAGTTCGAGCTGTACTTCCAGCCACAGCTGGATGTACAGACACTGCGTATTGAGTCAATGGAAGCCTTGATCCGCTGGAATCATCCGCAACGCGGACTCGTTATGCCCGGTGACTTTATATCTGCCGCGGAAGTATCAGGGCAGATAGTTGATATCGGCCAGTGGGTCATTAATGCGGCTTGCCAGCAAATCCGCACCTGGCTGGATGTCGGTCTTGCTTTGCCTGTTGCGGTTAACCTGTCTCCGGTGCAGTTTCATCAGGAAGATCTGGTTGAACAAATTAATGCAGCGGTATCATCGGCAAGGATTAACCCGGAACTCCTGCAACTGGAAATTACGGAAAGCATGATCATGGAACAACTGGACAGTGCACTGGAGACCATGCAGACTCTTTCCCGGCTCGGCTACAAGATATCCATCGATGATTTTGGTACCGGTTATTCCTCACTGGAATATCTGAAACGCTTCCCGGCAGATAATCTGAAGATCGATCGTGCCTTTATCAAGGATGTTGATACCGACCAGGGTGATGCCGCCATTGTGCGTGCTGCCATCAGTATGGCGCACAGCATGGGCCTCAGGGTTGTTGCCGAGGGCGTTGAAACTGAAGATCAGTTGATATTCCTGCGCAATTTGCGCTGTGACATGATCCAGGGGTACTTGCTGGGGGTGCCACTGCCGGCAAGGGAGGCCCTCGCCCTGATTGACGAGAGACAATGGCAGACCAGGGCTTCATAGCCAGTGTCATGGGTTGCAGTTTGCAGATATTGGCGCAGGTGAACTATATGCATGTATACAGGTACGGGATCTCCGAGGTGTGAAGATGGCAAATTATTCCGATGAAAGTCACGGTTTTGGCAATTTCAGCGTGGAAACCATTGAGACGGTACAAAGTGAACGTGTCAGTTCTTCACGTGTCATTGATCTCCGTCGTCACCCCCGTGTAGATACCCGGTTGCAGGCACGGATGATTACCGAGAATGGCAAGGTTGAGGGGCGGGTCACCAACCTGTCGCGCAGCGGATTGCGCTTTGAAGCCGGCAGCAAACTTGCTGATCTACTGAAGGGCAGTGGAACGAAAGACGGCCATCCACCGGAGGTTGTTGAACTCTGTTTCGATGTGCCCACACAAAATGCCGCCTATATGCCGGTCGTTGTAGGGGCAAGGGTCGTGCACGTAACCGACAATGAAGAAGGAAATTGCATGTGTGGTGTCGAGTTCAGCGTCTTTGCCGAAGGTGACCAGGCGCTGATAGACTACTTGCATACCAGAGGTGTTAAGACATAACTGTTTTTTATTGCCATGGCGTATGGTGCAAATATTCGACCGGACCGTATGATATTGTTATCAGGCAATATTACTGAAAATCTGTTCGTGTAATGACCAACGTCATACAACCTTTCCATCTGCTGGTAATCGCCCTGACCGGCTGGATTAACCGCCATCAAAGAGTGTTGTCTCTGGCGATATAGTCCTGAATACTCTCTAGCGCCCTGGCCGTTGGTTCCGTCCAAATGATTCGAACGATCAGCTATCTTCATATTTGTTGAATATTCGTTCCATTTCGGTGTCGCTGGCGAAACGGCCTTCATCTGCCGCCTTTATACCCTCTTTTGTGCGCTCGATCTGCCAGGCATGTATTTCCAAGAGCTGGTCGATTGCTTGGTTGACCAGGTAATTGCGTGACCGGTCCATCTGGCTTGCCAGCTTGTCCAGTTGCTTGACCTTCTTGCTGTCTGAGCGGATTGTAAATGCTTCAGTATCCATTACTCGTTTTCCCTTGGTTCATAGTGGTTCGCTTGTAATTATATAAAATTTAGATGTGTATGGAGAAATTTCTATTCATGTGGCAGTTGAGATATTTCAGCGGGCAAAAAGGACTGTGCCAGTTTTGTGCTAACTTGAACTACCAGTGAAACCTTCAAAGGAGGTGTTTAACCACCCTAAAAGAACGCCCGTGCTCGGGCCTTTCGGACCTGGCTTTCTATTTTTCTGCGTTGAGAATAACCGATGATAGTTGCAGCTAAATAGCGCACGGCGAAACTTGGTGAGAGTGGCTGGTTTAAGAATGACGGCGGTTTTACGGATGCGTCCAGGGCGCATGAATAAAGTGAATAAGCCGC
>CAMYIO010000172.1 GCA_947258515.1 uncultured Ectothiorhodospiraceae bacterium | reverse complement strand
GTGTATCTTACGATCTTGAATATGGCAGCACCAGCCTGGAAGTCCACGTCGACGCACTCACAGCTGATGATCGCGTACTGGTTATCGATGACGTATTGGCCACAGGCGGCACGGCCGCGGCCAGTTGTCATTTGATCGAGAAACTGGGTGCGGAAATTGCTGCGTGTGCGTTTGTTGTGGAACTGGATGCGCTGGCCGGGCGTGAAAAATTATCCGGCTATCGTATTCACAGCTTGTTGCACTATTGACAATAAACAAGCATTAACTAAGGCGAACGCTAAAAGTGTCGCACAAACCAGTCCGGCGCATGTGCTTCAGGTATTAGACAGATACATTCGATGCAACTAGCTAATCGCTAGCGCAAGGTGTTATCGAAAAATGAACATCATTGGCAATTTGAGGCATTTATTTTCGCGAGCCGGTTTTCAATGCTCCTGAGTATGCCATCAGCGTCCAGACCCCATGCTAACAGCATTTCTGCCTGTGTTCCCTGTCCAACAAAGGTATCGGGAAAGCCCAGATTGAGTATATTCATGTGCTCGCCACTGGCCACCAGGTATTCATTGACCGCGCTGCCAGCACCTCCGGCGAGCGCATTGTCTTCGATGGTCACCAGTAAGTCGTGGTTTTTCGCTGCCTGCGTGATGGCGTCTTCATCCAGTGGTTTGACGAAGCGCATGTTATACAGGCTGGCGTCGATCTGCTCTGCTATGCTGCGGGCGGTAGGCAGCAGTGTGCCAAAAACGAGCAAGGCAACCTTGCTGCCCTTGCGGCAAAGCTCGGCCTTGCCGAAATCTATCGCCATCAGCTCTTTGCGTGGCTGCTTTCCAGATGAGCCGCCACGAGGATAGCGCACGGCAGCAGGACCGTCATGTAAAAAGCCGGTGGTCAGCATGCAGCGTGTTTCATCCGCATCAGCAGGTGTCATGATAACCATGTTGGGTATACAGCGCAGGTAGCTGATGTCAAAAGCACCGGTATGGGTTGGGCCGTCTGCACCGACAATGCCGGCACGATCAATGGCAAACAATACAGGCAGATTCTGAATCGCTACATCATGAATCAGTTGATCATAACCGCGTTGTAAAAATGTTGAGTAAATAGCGACGACCGGTTTCAGGTTTTCACAGGCCATGCCTGCGGCCAGAGTCACGGCATGCTGTTCTGCTATGCCAACATCAAAGTACCTGTCCGGGAACTGTTTGGAGAACTCGACCAGGCCAGAGCCTTCACGCATGGCCGGCGTGATTCCGATCAGGTGTTCGTCTTCTGCCGCCATGTCACACAGCCAGTCACTGAAGACCCGGGTGAACGTCAGGCTGGTTTCACCGCTGGCGGTGGATTCGCCAGTGGAGATATCAAATTTGCCGACACCATGGTAGCGGCTGGGGTCATTTTCAGCCGGGAAATAACCTTTGCCTTTCCGGGTAACTATGTGCAGAAGTCGAGGGCCTTTCTGCTGATACAGATTTTGCAGTATAGGCACCAGTGTATTCAGGTCGTGTCCATCGACAGGGCCAAAATAGTTGAAGCCCAGTTCCTCGAACAATGTACCACCAGGTGCAACCATGCCCTTGACATGTTCTTCTGCTCGGCGTGCCAGTTCCCATGCGCTGGGCATGTGTTCCAGTACTTTTTTACCACCCTCACGCACCGTTGAGTACAGATGACCAGATAAAAGCCGGGTCAGGTGATTGGACAGACCGCCAACATTCGGTGAAATCGACATATCATTGTCGTTCAGGATCACCAGCAGATCGGCATCGCTGTCACCGGCGTGGTTCAGCGCTTCAAATGCCATGCCGCCGGTCATGGCGCCATCACCGATGATGGCGACAGACTTGTAGTTAGCCGCGTTCTGCCTGGCTGCGATACTCATACCGAGGGCGGCACTTATCGATGTGCTCGAGTGGCCTGTGCCGAAAGCATCGTGCTCACTTTCGCAGCGCTTGGGGAAGCCGGCAAGTCCATCTTTCTGTCGCAATGTCGGCATGCGGTGACGCCGTGCTGTAAGGATTTTGTGTGCATAAGTTTGATGGCCGACATCCCACACCAGTTTGTCCGTCGGCGTGTTGAAGACATAATGCAGCGCAATAGTGAGTTCGACTGTGCCGAGTCCCGCCGCCAGATGGCCGCCGGTGGTTGACACTGTTTCGAGTAAATACTGGCGTAGCTGGTGGGCCAGCTCAGGTAATTTTTCCTGTGGTAACTGGCGCAAATCTGCAGGTGAATTAACTGACTCCAGCAGCGGCCTGTGCTTTGTGCATGATGCTGTCATCTAGCCTGCATTTCTCACCAGGATCACGGAAGCAGGCGCAGGATTCGTGTTCGTAAGCGCCGCACTGGAGCGAAAAGCGTAGCAATAGCTACGGTTTGAGTGAAGAGCAAGCTTACGGACACGAAGACCAGCCTGAACCGTGATAGGCATGTTCGAATAACGCACTGTATTTTTGATCATCTCAGCTTTACTCCAAAGGGCTAATACCTTATCAGGATTCTATGCCGCCTGGTGAGAAATGCGGGCTAGAACTCGCGTTGAATAATGTAGGCGGACAACTGGCGCAGCTTATTTGCCCGTGCATCCAGAGTCTCAAGATATGCAAGCGCCCGATCGTGTTGCTCCAGCGCCAGTTTTCGTGATGCATCAAGACCCAGGATCGATGGATAGGTCGGCTTTTGCATTTTTTCATCTGAACCGCTGGGTTTGCCCAGGGTTTCAGTGTCACCGACAACATCGAGAATATCATCCTGGATCTGGAAAGATAATCCAATACAATCTGCATAGTGGCCGAGCGAAGTCAGATCGTCTTCACTAACTTCCGGGCTGCACATTGCGCCCAGAAGAATGCTTGCCTTGATCAACGCACCCGTTTTCAGGCGGTGCATGGCTTCCAGTTCTTCCAGTGTCAAGCTGCGGCCAACGGCAGCGATATCTATCGCCTGGCCGCCGGCCATACCCTCTGAACCCGTGGCGGAGGCCAATAAGGTAATCATCTGCAGACGTCGCCTGTCATCGATCTGCAGATCACTGGCAGCAAGGATCTCAAAAGCATACGTCTGCAGCGCATCACCGGTGAGGATGGCTGTAGCTTCATCGAAGGCCACATGACATGTAGCTTGACCGCGACGCAAATCATCGTCATCCATGGCAGGGAGATCGTCGTGAATCAGCGAATAGGCGTGTATCATCTCGACGGCGCATGCCGGTGTGTCAAGCATGTCCTGATCAACACCCGTTGCCTCACCCGCAGCATAAACCATCGCAGGTCGTATGCGTTTACCGCCTCCACCAATGACAGAGTAACGCATAGCCTCGGTCAGATTGTGTTTGGGGGTCGGTGAATCCGGTAACAAGTCGCTCAGTGCACGATTAACGCGTTGCTGATAGTGCTTCAGACAGGAATTGAAATCAGTTAAACCGGACATCGGCTTTTCGTCGACTATGACATTGTTTTCCAGCAATTCGCCATATATTTCCATCAACGCCTGCACCCCCAATTTTGCTTATTGCAATGATTCCTGCAAGTCGATGTTAGTGCGATACCTGTCTTAAAACGCTTGAGTATATCTTCCGGGCTGAAGTTTTCCTGTTCCATATCTTCGACCGGTTTCTCCAGTGCTTATAGAGCCCTCTCAGCATTGGCAAACTTTTATTGCCAGCATCGCTTGTACGTGTTTTTCCAATGTGGGCAATACGTTAGCCGACTGTGCAGGCGCTTGCAAGCGCTTGCAAGCGGTTGGCGTGTAATGACCGTAAAAATGTACACATTTACACGTCAATGCTATTTAGCATTCATAATCCGCTGCAAAGAACTCATATTCGGCAGGGAAAGCACAGGAAACCAGCATGGCTGGATTTGCCTGGACATAATGAAGCGGATTTAGCGGCTATTTTGTGCAGTAATTATGTTCGAGGAACCAGTCGATCGCAGCTGCCAGTGCTTCACGCGCAGGGCGCATCACATATCCCAGCACGCGCGTGGCCTTGTCGCTGCTGAAATACATTAACGTTTTGGACATGCGCACACCATC
>CAMYIO010000171.1 GCA_947258515.1 uncultured Ectothiorhodospiraceae bacterium | reverse complement strand
TTTGGGTACTTTCTCTTGGGCACTCAAGAGAAAGTACCTCGCCCGAACGGGCGAAATAAGAAGGCAAAAGAAGCACCCGCGCAAGCACGCAAAACCCTTCACCAGGAAAATAGCACAAAACTACTGCGGCCCCAGGAAGCGGGCATCTTCCCGTGCAATCAGCGCCGCATCATCCGTGGCAACCAGCTCGAAGACAACATCACTGCTGCGCACCTCAAGGTCAGCCTCATCAGCACGCAGGCGCACCGGTAACTCCATGATGCCGCCGGATTCGACCTGAATAATATCCCTATCCTTGTGCAGCGTGAGACCCGGTATACCCGATACGCTCAGGTCATACTGATGCGGCTTTTCGTCCATGTTCAGGATCTTCAAAATGTAGACATTCTCGATCAACCCGTCGGCGGTTTCCCGATACAGCGTATTGCGATCACGGATGACGTCCAGCCCCAGCGAGATGCGCTGACTAAATGAATAGGCAAAGGCCGCCATAATAGCCAGCAGGATAATCGCATAGATCACGATGCGCGGCCTGATGATGTGCGTCTTGCCGCCTTTCATGGCGTGCTCGGTAGTGTACTTGATGAGCCCCTTCTCGTAGCCCATCTTGTCCATGACATCATCACAGGCATCAATACACGCCGAGCAGGCTATACACTCGTACTGCATGCCATCACGGATATCGATACCCGTGGGGCACACCTGTACACACAGGGTGCAGTCAATACAGTCACCCAGTCCCTTGCTTGCGGGATCGACACTGCGCTTGCGCGAGCCGCGCGGTTCGCCACGGGTGGGGATATAGGAAACGATGAGGGTGTCCTTGTCGAACATGGCGCTCTGGAAACGCGCATAGGGGCACATGTACTTGCATACCTGTTCGCGCATGAAGCCGGCATTCCCGTAAGTCGCAAAAGCGTAGAAGATAACCCAGAAGGTCTCCCAGGGGCCGAGGTTGAACATCAGCAGCCGCTGGCCAAGCTCGAGTATCGGGGTGAAATAACCCACAAAGGTGAACCCGGTCCAGGCCGAGAAGGCAATCCAGAGAAAATGCTTGGTGGCCTTGATACGGAACTTGCGCGCATTCATTGGCAGGGCATCGAGTTTCTGCTGCCTCATGCGATCGCCCTCGACCTTGCGCTCGATCCACAGGAAGGCCTCGGTCCAGACGGTCTGCGGACAGGCATAACCGCACCAGACACGCCCGGCCAGCGCCGTGACAAAGAACAGTGTCAGGCCGGCGATAATCAGCAGCAACGCCAGGTAGAAAAAGTCCTGCGGCCAGAGTGTGATAAAAAAGATATGAAACTTGCGCGCCGGCAGGTCCAGCAACAGCGCCTGGTGGCCGTCCCAGCGCAACCACGGCAGGATGTAGTAAACACCGAGCAACCCGAGCACGCCGAGTACCCGCAGGCGCGCGAACAGGCCGTGCACCTGGCGCGGATAGATCTTCTCCGCCTTGGCGTAGAGTGATTGTTCGACCTGCTCGTCAGAGCGGGGGGCCGCGGCGGGCCCGGTTGCATCGGGGTTTGTCATACCGATGCCTTACTGGTCCCGGGAACCGGGGCGCTGTCGCATACAGTTGGTAATCGCAAAGTAGAGGGTACCGATTCCCGAGATGGCCGTGATCAGCCAGAAGACAAGGAAACCGATGCTGTACATCCCCAGACGGCTGATTTCAGACTGCTCGCCAAAGGGGTACAGGTCATCCGGGTCAAAGGCGGAAAAGAACAGCCCGGTCGCCACGATGGCCACGAGGAATGAGGGCCACAGTACGGCGATGCACTTCTGCGTCTTCGGTACCTGCTTCTCTTCCATCGTATATGCCACCCGGTGATTGTGAAGCGGACGCTACTCTTCCAGTTGTTCCTGTCCGGTGGACAGGCTGTAGACATAGGCGGCCAGCAGGTGAACCTTGTCCGCACCGAGGAAGTCCAGGTGCGGCGGCATAACGCCATTACGACCCATGGCCAGGGTCTCCATCACCTGCTTGGGAGAACCACCATAGAGCCAGATATTGTCGGTCAGGTTCGGCGCACCCAGTGCCTGGTTACCCGTGCCATCGGCTCCGTGGCAGGCCACGCACAGCATCTGGTACTTCTCCTGGCCGCGTGCAGCAGCCGCCTGGTCAACATCGCGTCCGCTCAGGCTGAAGACATATTCCGACATATCGGCGACGCCGGCGTCGCCGCCGAGTGCATCCTTCCAGGCCGGCATGATGCCATTACGACCACTCAGTATCGTCTGTTCGATGGCCTCGGGCGCACCGCCATACAACCAGTCGTTATCGCGCAGGTTCGGGAAGCCGCGCGCGCCGCGCGCATCGGAACCATGGCAGGTGGCACAGTAATTCACGAACAGGCGCTCACCCATGCGACGCGCATCCGCATCAGCGGCGACCGCAGCAATAGGCATATCCTGGTATTTCTTGAACAACGGGCCGTACTTCGCATCGGCGAAATCCATCTCGTGCTGGTACTGCCCCAGCGAGGTCCAGCCCAGCAAACCCTTGAAGGTGCCCAGCCCGGGATACAGTGCCAGGTAACCAATGCCGAAGAACAGCGTGATGTAGAACATGTTCAGCCACCAGCGTGGCAACGGGTTATTGAGCTCGACCAGATCTCCATCCCATACATGGTCCATCTCCTTGCCCTCATCCTCTGGCTTGATGGCGCCCGACAACCAGCGAATCAAGAGAAAGCAGGCAAGAATGCTGCTGACCGTTAGAACAATGATGTACCAGTTCCAGAAGCTGCTGGTGAAATCAGCCATGGGGATTCTCCTTGGACGTTTTTTCTGTCGGCACCTCATCCTCGTTAAAAGGAATGTTCGCCGCCTCATCAAAATCTTGCTTGCGTTTGCTGCTCCAGGCCCAGATGACGATACCGACGAACAACACCAGTACCACCACGGTCCAGATCGATTGAATCATGGAACTGTCCATGCGCTCATCTCCGGGTCTTGATCGTCGTACCCATACCCTGCAAGTAAGCGATCATGGCATCCATCTCGGTCTTGCCTTCCAGCGCCTGCGGGGCATTGGCGATATCTTCATCGCTGTAGGGCGCACCCAGCAGGCGCAGCACTTCCAGCTTGCGCTGAATTGTGCCGGCATCGGCGGCATTTTCTTCCAGCCAGGGATAACCCGGCATGATGGATTCCGGTACCACATCGCGCGGGTTGATCAGATGCACCCGGTGCCATTCATCACTGTAGCGTTCGCCGACACGCGCCAGATCCGGTCCGGTGCGCTTCGAGCCCCACTGGAACGGCCGGTCGTACACATATTCGCCGGCAACCGAGTAATGTCCGTAGCGCTCGGTCTCGGCACGGAACGGACGAATCATCTGCGAGTGGCACAGATAACAGCCTTCGCGAACATACACATCGCGCCCTGCGAGCCGTAGCGGGCTATAAGGTTCCAGGCCGGCTACCGCTTCCGTGGTGGACGTCTGGAAGAACAGTGGAACGATCTGCACCAGCCCGCCAATGGATATCGTGATAATGATCAGGATGATCATCAGGCCGATGTTCTTCTCGATCTTGTCGTGTCCAATCGCCATATCCTGTCTCCTTAATGCGCTGCGGCGGGGGCCGGGATGGTGCCCGTGGCCGGTTTGGCGCCCGCGATGGTCTTCCAGATATTCCAGGCCATCACCACGGCACCCACGAGGAAGAATGTGCCACCCAGAAAACGCACGATATAGTACGGGTGCATGGCCTGTACTGACTCAACGAAACTGTAGGTCAGGGTGCCATCGCTATTGGTCGCACGCCACATCAGGCCCTGCATGATGCCCGCCACCCACATGGAAGCGATATACAGCACGATACCGATGGTCGCCGTCCAGAAGTGCACTTCAACCAGCTTGAGGCTGTACAACTGGCGGTCGAACAACCGCGGTATCAGGTAGTAAAGGCTGCCCATGGAGATCAGCGCCACCCAGCCCAGTGCGCCGGAATGCACGTGGCCAATGGTCCAGTCGGTGTAGTGGGACAGCGCGTTGACTGTCTTGATGGACATCATCGGGCCTTCGAAAGTCGA
>CAMYIO010000170.1 GCA_947258515.1 uncultured Ectothiorhodospiraceae bacterium | reverse complement strand
GCGGTATTTCCTGACCTGCCTGCGCTACATTGAGCTGAATCCGGTGCGGGCAGGATTGGTTCGCGATCCGGGTGACTACAAATGGTCCAGCTTCCGGGCACATGCATTCGGGGCGCCCGTCAATCTCTGGACGCCCAACGAGTCATACCTTTCTTTGGGAAGTTCGCCAGCAACGAGGCAAAAGGCATGGCGTGCACTGGTTGGCGAGGTATTGGATATGGACACCATTTCAAAGATTCGTCACTGCGCCAACACTGGGTTAGTACTGGGTACGAACGAATTTCGCTGCCAGGTTGCCGCTCTGAAAAACTGATGCGAGCAACTCACTACGTTTCGCACTCAAAAATTTACCCTTTACTCTGGCACTTGACTCTGACCCCATAATTAGACTCTGACCCCATAATTATTTTTTATTCAGGCATCAGAAAAGCACGAATCAGGCACTAAACTGTGACATTGAAATGCTAAACTGGTGAAATGCAAGGAAAACGAACAGTCTGATATTGGATTGCGCAACATGAAAAAGTCCGATATAGACAAAACAGGGCAAGTGAAGCGCAGTGTCGTGGGGCGCGACACGATGCGGCACGCCGAAGATCTTACTCAGAAGACCGACGGCACCTCGTTCGCGGGGATTCTTCGGACTAAACTTCGTCCACCAAAAATGATGTCAGAAGCAATAGCCCGGACGCGGCTATTGGAGACGTTAGACAAGAATTCCCGACGCCCATTGACTTTAATATCGGCACCTGCCGGTTACGGCAAGACCACATTGGTGACGCAGTGGTTGGAGGGCAGCAAGACAGCTTCGGCCTGGCTGTCACTGGACGCGAGACATCGCTCTCTCCCGACGTTTCTCCGCTACTTCGTGGCGTCGGTTCAAACTCGATTCCCGACAGCGTGTCAGGAAATCACATCCCTGCTAAATGCCGCTGAGCTACCGCCGGTCTCCTTGCTGGCTGACGCGCTTAGCAATGACCTGGAAGAGATTACCAAGCCGTACATACTGGTACTGGATGATTTCCACAATGCCGGCAATCTTCAGGTACATGAATTACTTGATTGCCTATTGCAGTACCCACCTCGCTTCATGCAACTGGTGGTGATTACCCGACACGATCCTGCCTTCTCCTTGACGACGCTGCGGGCGTCTTCCTTTTTATACGAAATCCGGCAGGAGGATCTGCGCTTTACCCAACAGGAAGTTAGCGCAGTGCTCGAGCAGTTAGCCGGGATGATAGTTAGTGATGCTGCCCTGGCCCATCTGGAGACCCTCCTGGAGGGGTGGATTGTCGGACTGCACCTGGTGGGTCTGTTGTTGCTCAACCAGAGCGATCCCGAGACGTTCCTGGCGGATCTCAAGGGTGATGTCCAGGAGATTCAGGAGTACCTGGTGGAGGAAGTCATCGCGAGACAACCGGCAAAGGTGAGGGAGTGCCTGCTCAAGACTTCGATACTTGATCATTTTTGCGGTTCGCTCTCGGCAACGCTTTGTGCTCCGCTGGATGGTTCCTCGACCGAGTCGTTGAAGGGTAGGGCTTTCATCCGCGAAATTGAGCGGGCCAATTTGTTCGTCGTCCGACTCGATACACGTGGTGAGTGGTTTCGCTTTCATCACCTGTTTCAGGATTTTCTCAAGCAACGCTTGAAACAACAATACAGTACGCGGGATATTTCAGAATTACACCTTCGTGCCAGCCAGTGGTTCGAGGAACATAAGCAGATCGACGAAGCGCTCCATCACGCCCTTGCCGCCGGGAAAGCTCAACTGGCGGTGCAGATGGTGGAAAGGCACCGCTATGTCCCGATGAATACAGAACAATGGTCCCGCCTGGAGCACTGGCTGGAACTCTTGCCGGCAGAAGCCCGCCAAAAAAGTCCGGTCCTTACCAGCGCTGAGGCATACCTGATGGAGCAGAAGGGTCAGATGACCTTTTTCGCCCAGCGGGATCGGGCGGAGGAACTGTTGGCCGGGCTTCCGAAGGACGCACCGGATGCAGCGGCGGTGCGGGGCGAGGTTTCCGTTCTCAAGGCAGAGGAAGCCTTGTTGCAAGGCCGTGGCGAGCGGGCCATCAGCTACGCGGAGCATGCAGCCGAATTGGTTCCCGTTGAAGCGACGCATCTGCATAGCTACATCACAGGCGCAAGGGCATTGGGGTTTCAGGCCCAGGGAGATATTTCCCGTTGTTTAAAAATCATAGATGCGGCTTGGGACCGCTCACCCGCGAGTAGTGGTTTTTTCCGGGCACGACTCTCGACGTGGCGATGCATAGCGCACATCCTCGAGGGCTCACTCGCAGCTGTGGAAAACGCAGCACGCCATTGCATCGAAGATGGGAGTTCACTGAACCTTCCGGATTCAAAAGGGTTTGGACTTTATTTCCTCGGCATCGCCCACTACTTTCAGAACGATCTGCCGGAGGCTGAGCGGCTCTTGACCGCGTTGTTTGACCAACGTCATTCAAGTCGGCCCCATTACTGCGCTCATGGAAGTTTCGCCCTGATAAGAATTCATCTGCGGCATGGACGAACCGATGCGGCCGGTAAAATTCTGCAGACCTTGACTGAGCATCTGACCACTACCAACAATCGGCCGGCGTTGGCCCTCGTCCACGCCTTCGAGGTGGAGTTGGCAGTGATGCAGGGAAGATTAGATGAGGCTAAGATCAAGAGCGTTGAGGCGGATTTTGCCCCTTATCCGCCACTATGGTTCTGCTATGTGCCACAGATGACACCGATCAAGCTTCTTTTGGCTCAAGGGGCAGACGGGGATCTGGAGCAGGCCCTGGCAAAACTCGAAGAACTCGACGAGTGGTTACGCTCCACGCATCGCAAAACTGTTCGAATCGAGGCTCTGTCTCTACTGGCGCTGGCACACGCCGCCAAGGGGAACCAGTCCGTCGCCTCCGAAAAACTTCGTGAAGCGCTGGCGCTGGCGGCTCTGGGGGGGCACCTCAGTACTTTTGTTGAGCTCGGGCCGCCAATGGCCGACCTGCTGAATCGTTTGCGCCGTCACAAGAACAGCGTTGAGCAAATAGACCGGATACTTGCGGCCTTCCCTGATCAAACGGACGCGGTAACTCCAGGTTTTTCGATGCCGATCCATGTTCTCCCGCCTATGATTGAAACGCTTACCAAGCGCGAACTCGACACGCTGGAGCAGCTCGAAAAACGCCTCTACGACAAGGAAATCGCCGAAGCACTTTCGATTTCCGTGTGGACCGTGAAGACCCACATTAAACACGTCTTTGAAAAACTACAGGTTAACAACCGACGCCAGGCCGTCCGCAAAGCCAGGCAATTGGGATTGCTTGGGCAGTATGACCGTTAAGTTCACTCCCTAGTCACACCTCACCCCAATCTCCCGCAATCCCCCAACATATTGAATATGCGCAATTATGCGTGCCTGGTTCCATTTGGTCGGTTTACAAGAAGTTGGCAGGAATCTGGATAACGTTCTTTGACAGCATATAGATATCGTCGCCATTATTAATTAATACACCGAAAGGACATTGGTTACTGACCACAAAACTCTCAAGTGTTCGTATCTGGTTCTTTGATGTTGAATATGATGCTTTGATTTCAATCGGAATCGTGCCGAAGCGACCTTCAAGGATCAGGTCGATTTCTGCCTTGCTGCGCGTACGGTAATAGTGGCAGCGATGGGTGATCAGGTGATCCTGCAAACCCTTTAATATTTGCTCAATCACAAACCCCTCCCATATCTTTCCATACTGTGGATGTGACTTTAAATCGTCGACGGAATGAATGTTGAGTAAATGGCATATCAACCCCGTATCACGGATATGTCCCTTGGACATTTTAACGACACTTTTGCTCTGACTTTTCTCATAACTGCGCAGGGTTCGCCACATGAAGGTGCCCTCCATGATTTCTATATATTTTTTCACGGTGGGCTGAGATACACCGAGGGAACGGGAGAAATTGGAAAGATTAATGATATCTCCCGAAGCGAAGCAAAGCATTTTTGTGAAGCGTTGATATGCATCCAGGTTAAGCGTTGGAAAAAGGCGCCGAATATCCCTCTCAATATAGGA
>CAMYIO010000169.1 GCA_947258515.1 uncultured Ectothiorhodospiraceae bacterium | reverse complement strand
CTCCCGAGGCGGAAATCCCAGTCACCTGATGAGGCATCCAGGTATGTTTCGTGCAGTGCCCCTTCAAATTGACGGTTGTCTTTAACGCGATCCGGGTAGAAGTCATTCAGGTTAAAGACGGCATCGTATACACCGCGGGCACTTGCTTTCCACGAAATGTTTGCATTAAAACGACCACTGGTTTCAAGTTCCAGGGTGTTGCGGAACATTGATAAATGCCCGGGTGACGGGTAGGTATAAGCGAGTTTTGAATTTAAAAAGCCCCTGAAATTGTATTTACTGTCTCCAGCATTGTAATCAGTGACCCATCCCTCGCCAGGGATGTTTTCTATCTCACTTGGCGCACCGTCTGCTGTTCCGCTCTTGGCAGGGGCCGGGTCAGACATGAACAGATCGTCAATGCTGGCAGGATCGTTTGTCTGAACCTCGCCAGTGGCGGATTGTGCAAGGCTGTTAAGCAGCAACAGGAGTAGCCCTGCAATGCTTTTAATGAGTATTTCCCTGGGGAGCCCTTTCTTTCTTGAAATGTTCATGTTTTTCCCGTGGTTGTTGTTAGCTCGAACTCAGCTTGAAGTTGAAATAAACAAGTGCTTGCCTGGTCCCGATAGGGCCATTGGAGAGGCATTTATTGGGCGGATAATTGACGCTGTTCATTATTTCACTATTCTCCAATCAGCCAGTTATCTATCGCAATCCTGATTCTTCATGGCACGGCTCATTCGCGTGCAGCCTTGAACTGCGAAGGTTCCAGGTGATGTTTTTTCAATAACTTGTAGAACTCGGTACGGTTACGCTTGGCAATGCCGGCGGCTTTGGTGACATTACCATCAGTGATCTGCATCAACTGGGTCAGGTAGTCACGCTCGAATTCGCTGCGTGCCTCGGTAAATGAGGGCAGCTCGGCAGATTCATTGCGAAGGGCGCGTTGTACCAGGCTGGCCGGGACAAGCGACGTGGTTGATAGTGCGACCGCCTGCTCCACGGCGTTATACAGCTGCCGTACATTTCCTGGCCACGGTGCTGATAGCATCGCCTCCATGGCTTCGGACGAAAATTCTGTAATGCCTTTTTTAGTTGCGTCCGGAAAGGCGTGCAGGAAGTGATTGGCCAGCAGGGTGATGTCCTCGCGGCGTTCCGCGAGTGACGGGATCTCCAGGGTGACGACGTTCAGGCGATAGTAGAGATCCTCCCTGAATTCATTGTTTTGCTGGGCCAGTTCCAGATCCTGGTGAGTGGCCGAGATGATGCGCACGTCAATTGGCACGGCCGCGGTCGAACCCACCGGACGGATGACGCGTTCCTGCAGTGCCCGCAGCAGCTTGACCTGAAAGCTCAGTGGCATGTCGCCAATCTCGTCCAGAAACAGCGTGCCGCCCTCGGCGGCCCTGAACAGGCCGGGATAGTCACGGGTGGCCCCGGTGAATGAGCCCTTGGTGTGCCCAAACAGCTCGGATTCGAACAGGGATTCGGGGATGGCGCTGCAGTTCAGTGCGATGAATGCAGCCGATGCGCGCGGGCTGGCCTTGTGAATGGCGCGTGCCAGCAGTTCCTTGCCGGTGCCGCTATCACCCCGGATCAGGACGCTGGCCTCACTGTCGGCGACCAGACGCGCCTGCGTCAGCAGGCTCTCCATCAGCGAACTCCGGGTCACGATTTCCTTGCGCCATTCGGAGTTTTCGGTGTCGCTCTTTCCGGCGGGTGTTTCACCGGTGATCTTGAGTGCACGTGCAACGTGCTCCAGCAGGATTTTGCTGTCAAACGGCTTGGTCAGATAACTGAACACACCGCGACTGGTGGCCTCGACGGCCTCCGGTATGGTGCCGTGCGCCGTCAGGATCATCACCGGTAGTGAGGGGTTGCGGCTGTGAATCTTGTTGAACAGGGTCAGGCCATCCATGCCGGCCATCTGCAAGTCGGTGATGATGAGGTGGGGGTGAAAATGTGTCAGCTGGGCCAGTGCCTGCTCGCCGCTTTCGACAGCTGTGACCTCGTAATCGGCAGCAGTCAGTCGCATGGACAACAGGCGCAACAGGCTGTTGTCATCATCGACGAGCAGGATACGGTACTTATCGAGTGTCATAGTCAAGGTCCGGCTGGATATCCCGCTCCTGTATGTTCTGTTCGATGTCGGTCAGGGCGCGCTGCTGCTCTTCCAGTTCCTTGATTCGCTCGCTTTGTTGTCTGGCTTGCATTCTTAGCTTGCTGGCAGTGGTGTTAGCCTGATCTTGTTCGTCAAGAATTTGCCACAGTATTGTGACCAGTTCCCGGTCACTGGTATTACACGGCGCCAGGTCAAGATCGATCAGTAGCTCCCGGGCACGTTTCGGGTCTCGTACCGAGGCATCCCCGGCAGTCAGTAACAGGGCCAGTTTTATGTGATTGTCGGCGCTCGGGTCGTCACGGAGTTCCTGTTCCCATGCCTGCACAGTCTGCCGTATTTCGTCAGATGTCATCTCGCGCGTGTTGTGCAATTCCTCCAGCCAGTAATCAGTGCCATTCCCCCGTGAAACAACCGGTGCGTAACCGCTGCTTCTGTGGAACTGGAGTTCGCTGCAGGCTGTGAATGACAGCAGAAATAACACTAATATCCAGACAAGTCTCATGATGCTTGTGAATCCTGCTCCAGTGGTAAAACGACCTGAAAGCGTGCGCCGGCTTTCGAGGAGTTTACCACGGTGATATTGCCGCCGTGTGCCTGGGCGTATTCACGTGCGATGGATAGGCCCAGCCCGGTGCCGCGGACATGACCACTGCTGGCCGGTGCGCCCTGAAAAAATGCCTCGAAGACACGCTCGCGTTCCACGGTGGGGATGCCCGGTCCTGAATCGGCAACTTCAATTATAGCGCTGGCGCCACGCCTTGAAAGCAGGACCCACAACGGGCTGCCATCCGGTGAATACTTGATGGCGTTGGAAACCAGGTTGTCGACCAGTATGCGCAGTTTTTCCGCGTCGCCCTCCAGACTGACGGGCTGCAGGGAGACAATCAGGTTCAGTTTGCGAGAGAGCAGGGCGACCTTGTGGTCTTCGAGCACGTGCTCGACGATTGCATTCATCTCTACCCGTTGGTGGTTAAGCTGCGAAGTGCGGGAGCGTAGAATACTGAAATTGAGTAAATCCTCAATCAGTTTTTGCAGCTGCAGGCTGTTGTCGTGCAGGATGCCAATGATTTCCTGTTGCTGGCTGTTGAGTTTTCCGACTACCTGTTCGTTCATTAATTCCGCGGACTCCCGAATGGACGTGAGCGGTGTTTTCAGTTCATGCGAGATATGCTGCAGAAACCTGGTCTTTTCCTGTTCCAGTTCAAGCAGCCGCTTGCGCAGCCAGTTGAGACGCTCACCCAGCTGTTCCAGGTCGCGTGGTCCTGCGAGTACTACGGGCTCATTGAGTTTTTCGTCACCGAGCAGGCGTATGGCCCGGTCGACCTGTTTTATGAGCCGGGTAATCAATACGGAGAACAGGATGGCCAGCAGCAGGGCGGCCGGCACCAGGGCGATGGCCTGCAGCACCAGGGTCTGCTGCACCCTCCCGGCGTTGCGCTTTATGTCTTCGACACCGTGGTTAATCATGTCCTGGTTGTTGGTCAGTATCTGCTGCGCCGTCTGCGCGAGCTCGGTGAAAGCGGGTAGGGTAGCCGTAATATCCGGGGCATCATGGGGATAGGTGCTAAGGGTGGTGTACAGCTCGTTCTCGGCAAAATGCAGAGCTTCCAGCAGGTTACGCTGGCCGTCCACCAGTTCCAGGGATCCCAGGTTGTCTGCGGTATCGACGAATTTCTGGTGGTTTTCCTCGTAGACCTCGAACAGTACCTTGTCGCCAAGCACCTGGTATTGACGCGCATTGCGCTCCATGGCGGTGATAGCCTCGACCAGCACCTGGCTGCCCTGGGTTGCCAGTACGCTCTGTAGCAGGGTGTGCTGGCTCTGGCTGACCAGCCGGTCAACCGAGATGGTCGCATAGACCAGTCCAATAATCAGTGGCAGGGCCACCAGCGAGAAGCCGGTCAGGATCAGCCGCAGGATTGATTTGGGGCGGTAAAACTTCACATGGATCCCGGGTTTCGCATGAATGTCTGCGAGCTGTTAAAACAAAGGCCGGTTGGTCCGGATCTTGTGACAAAGGTAAAATATGACTGATTTCAGCCGTCGTTTTGAGTATCGTACACAATATATCCGCTGGCGTGTTCAGAAAGAGCTTTGAGAAATAGTATTTGCTCGCCAGACTGGGCGGCAATACCATGTGCGCATGTGACAGCTATCATCTTTGATATGTATAGTTAAGAAGAAAAGCTTAGTCTCTGTTAATCATGTACTTTACATGTGACTTTTAGCCTTGCAGGGATTATAGTCTCATCTGTTAGGTGACTGATATTTGACGGTAAATGGGCCTGAATATATTTGGTTCTTGGCCGAAAATACAATAAGTGACAGGGTATTATCCAGTAATCCTTATCCACAGAGGTTTAATCATGACTGTTATGAAATCTTCCGCAGCCGGTATCAAGGCTGGTGTTTTCTTTTTGATTGTGCTGGGTTTGTCAGGATGTGCGACAACTGATTACCCCCCGCTTGAAGGCGGCCCGGCTCCTGCCCTGGCAACACCGGACTATCTCATTGGCGCGGGTGACAGTGTCGAAATCTTTGTATGGCGTAGTCCGGAGTTGTCGAGCAGTGTGATTGTGCGACCGGACGGCAAGATCACCACGCCGTTGATTGAGGATGTACCCGCCAGC
>CAMYIO010000168.1 GCA_947258515.1 uncultured Ectothiorhodospiraceae bacterium | reverse complement strand
GTCGCCGGTGATATATGCCGCATAGTTCTGAAAGAAGCCGCGGTCCACTGAACGTTCCAGAAAATCCAGGTTCGAGCGGATGAAGGCTGCCTCGCTGTACGGGTGGGGTGACAAGCGGTTCGTTGCTGGCATCGTCGTGCCGGCGGGCTGATCGGCATGGTAATAACCGGTGGTGAGGTAGGTGACAACATTCTCCAGCGAATAATAACCACCAACCGCAAGCACGAAGTTCACCCGGTCGCGGATGTCGGGCTGCAGCGCGGCCAGCAGTACCGGGCCGGCACCATAGCTGAAGCCGGCGATGCCGATATGTCCGGGTGGGGCAAGCGCCGGACGGGACGCCAGCCATGCGAAACTGTCTGCCACCTCGCGCACATCACTAGATCGCATCCGGAAACGCCGCACCCCGTGCATGTCCGGTACCAGCACCGCGAAGTCCAGACGGGCGAGGGTATTGGCGATTGCGACAACCCGCGAATCCCTCCTGCCACGAGCCGCCACGCCGGGTACCAGGACAATGCCGGCACGCGCGCCCTTCGGCGGCTGGTAGAGATCGGCCGCGCGTTCCTCACCTCCTGTCATGAAGCTGACCGATTCGCGCGCTGGCCGGGGTGTCTGTGCTGCCAGGCGGCTGGTCGCCAGACCGGAGGCCAGGTCTTCCAGTGCCAGCCCCGCCTCGCTGGCACCGAAATCAGGGGTGCTACATCCCGCTAGTGCTGTGCACAGGGCCAGTCGTGCCAGCAGGTGTGTCAAGGTACGTGGTCTGGACATGTTTGTAACGATACCCGGTTTACTGCATGGCAGGAATCGGGGGCGGTTAAATGCACCCGCGAATGTGGAGCGGCCGGGACGGTCCGACGCGATAGGAGTCTGACCTCCCCAGTATGCTGAATAATCAGAAAGTAATCGGAGAATAGCGTTATATTCAGGCCTTGGAAGGCTTTTTACATGGATGTAATAATAGCTTTATGAAGAAGCATCATGCCGCATACTAACCGTTATTTCTTCGACCAGGGTGGCGTGACCTGCCGCTTCAGGAAACAGGAGCCACAACCATCGCGATCGGGTTAGTCACCATGGGCATCATGGACATGACCGAAAAAAGGAGAATAATCGCAAAAAGGATAAAGATCGTAACTAATTGATTTTGGCTTGCGGCCCCTTGGCAGGACAGTCGAATAGACTCAAGAGTTATAAAGATACTGTTAAGGTAAATCAAATGCCGTTCTGATGGCTGCTATGGGCTGGCAGCCTGTTCCTCTGTCGTAAGGAGTGTTCACAGAAGGCAGGTCGAGCTGGATGAGCGCGAGATGGGAATTATCGATGATTACGAAAAATGCATAGACAGGAGCAGCTCGGATGAAAATCGTGCCAAGTGCGAGGCAAAGCTCAAGGGCGTGCAGGGCCTCTAGCAAGGATCCGGATAAACAGTGCAGACTGCCTTTGTTTATACTCCCTGACTTCCTGAAAACAGGAACCTTTATGCTGGTTCTATTCATCGCTGGTTGCGCAACTATCGGACCGAAATCGGTTATCCGTGATCGCTTTGATTACAATACGGCGATCTCCGATTCCTGGAAAGAACAGACACTGCTGAATATCGTCAAGTTACGCTACGCCGACATGCCGCTGTTTGTCGAGGTGGCATCCATTGTCAGCGGTTATACGCTCGAGAGCTCGGTCAGTGTCAACGGTGCGTTGTCTACACCTGATGCGATACAGGGGGATACACTGTCACTGGGCGGCAATGGCAAGTTTACCGACCGGCCAACCATTACCTATGTACCGATTACCGGTAGCCAGTTCAATAAAAGCTTCATGACCCCGATACCGCCCGATGCGGTCCTGTTTCTGATGCAGTCCGGCTGGTCGGCAGAACTGATTTTCCCCCTGACAGTTGACGCGGTAAACGGATTGCGCAGTCAGGTTTTTGCGGGTGCCAACCAGCGTCCAGGGGATACCAGTTACTACCGGGTTATTGAGCTGATGAAGCAGATTCAGCAATCCGGTGCGTATGGTATGCGTATTAAACATGAAAATAATTCGAAGGATACCACGGTGTTGTTTTTCCATAAGAAAGGACTGGACCCTGAGGTTCTGGCGGCAAGGCGGCAAGGCGGCAAGGCGGGAACTGCTTGACCTGCTTGGCCTGGACCCTGATGCCAGTGAAGTAAGCGTCAGTTATGGTCTGATTCCCGACGGAGACCGTGAAATAGCGTTCCTTACCCGTTCCATGCTGCAGATCATGATTCAAATGGCGACGAAAATTGATGTGCCACCCGAGCATATCGCTGATGGGCGTACCGTACCCACCATGGCAACTGCCGGAAGTGACGCCGAAGACAGAAAACTCATGAAGATCCAGCACAGCAAGGAGAGGCCTGAAAATGCATTTTCTGCTGTGAAATACCGGGATTACTGGTACTGGGTTGACGACCGTGATTTCAGGTCGAAACGTACCTTTGCCTTCCTTATGATTCTGTTTTCGCTGACTGAAACCGGGGGTAAGGAAGGACTGCCGCTGGTAACGATTCCATCCGGTTAGGCTGCCGGGGTGGCCGCCGCGGCCCACTCCCGGTCGGTGGTGAAGGGCCCGATAAGCCGAAGATTAAGGTGGCACCATCCCCCAAAGGACCCGCCCCCGATGACGTCGGAAGAGGCGTCCCGATCAGTCGATCCGTGGCTGCTTGGGTGCCCGCCATGAGACACACCATGGGACTATCGATCCCTTGATCCCGGCGTCATAACTATAAGAATTTTATGTAGATGGTGGGCCCGCCAGGACTCGAACCTGGGACCAAGGGATTATGAGTCCCCATCCTCTTTGTTTATGTGTCGGAAAGCTTAAGAACCCCAAACGCTTTTCCGGTGGCCCTTCTGCCTGACAACTTCAACCTGCCTTATGCCGAACACGGTAGTGGGCAATTCAGAACGTGCTGCGGGTAAGCCGAAGAAGCACAATGGATTATCGAAACCGAAATCCGAACCTCCCCCGAACCGAATCCGCAACTGGCGGCGCTTTAATGTACGGGATGCTTGGTTTCCTGGGGCACAAAGTTTAAGAAGCCTAAATATTATCTTTGTCAGACCTTCTGATTAACTGCCTGAACTGTTCTGATGCTGGTCACTTCCCGAGCCCTCGATGTAGAAATTGGTGCAATAATATTCGAAAAATAATGAAGCACATCGAGTTGTGTCTTGATGGTGGCCGAGGAGACCAGCGAGGGACTGATATCTGTCGCGCGCCATCACGCGGATGCCGCTGCGTGCCGGCCGGGTTCCGAACAGCCCATCCATCTCCCGTTGTATGCATCTGAAGTCATCTGAACTGGTGGTCATCAAGACCGCTTAAATTCCACAACATGGTATTACCTGCCGTCACTGTTGCCGACCCCGCCTGGGGTGTCTGCTGAAAATATGGGGAACGCTTCAGTACATTTCAACGCCGGCCCGGCCCGCTACCCTGGCAGCGCGTTTCCGGTATCATGCGTGAACTTCAGTATCCCGATCACAACACAGGTTGTTTCCGTTCTATGACGATTTCCGAGCGCATCGCACAGGAGCTGGGCGTCAACATCCGGCAGGTTGAAGCGGCAGTCAAACTGCTGGACGAGGGCGCCACCGGGTTCGCGACGGTAGCGTTGACCACGGGGGTATGATTTGAGGTGGATGAAATAGGTCCGGCTGAAGAGCGCGGCAAGGATTTCGTTGTTTTGGCATCAACATCTCCTTTCAGTGTGGACGGTCAGCTCAACCGATGAGCGAATTCAGTGCCGTGAACGCCTTGGCGGTATGCTCAATTTCTACTACCGTGAAGCTGCTTGAAGGCAAGGGTTATGTTCTTGCACCCTACGAGGATATATAGGTACTTGTATAAGTATACATGTAGAAGTATAATCTTCCAATGAAAGGAATTGAGTTCTTGGGCGCCTCATTGAAAACGGTCCGTGAATTCCCGGCGCTGGCTAAAAGGGAGGCCGGCCTCCAGCTTGACCGTGTTCAGCGTGGCTTGGATCCAACGGACTGGAAGCCCATGAAATCTGTTGGTCAGGGTGTGCGAGAGATACGTATCCAACATGAAGGACAGTATCGCGTGATCTATGTGGCGTCTTTTGAGAAAAGGGTTTACGTGTTACATGCCTTTCAAAAGAAAACCCAG
>CAMYIO010000167.1 GCA_947258515.1 uncultured Ectothiorhodospiraceae bacterium | reverse complement strand
CTGTGGCGTTCAATAAGAACCGTTTAATATGAACGGTGACCTTCAGTTGTCGTTTACATTGCGCTGAACTTCCGAAGTTGGCCGGTTACCGCCGACTAGGAACTTTGTATCGACGAAAGTTTCTGTGATCAGGAACGGCAAATCTTGTCCCGATTCCGGACCAACTGGAAGGCTGGTTAATAATCCGGGCGGATATTCATTTCAACTCAGGGATATTATCTGGAGAAACTAAAATCTGAATACTTCTCGCCACGCCTGGTTTTCTGCTGATCAACTCAAGACTTTCTAGTTTTACCACCATTTGATGAACGGTCGGAGGGCTAACGCCAAAATATTGTTGAATATCTGATTCAGCAGGTGATCTGCCGTTCACCTTCGTATACAGGGATATGAATGATATGTACTGCCCTTGCCTTTCAGTAATCTTGGCGACCATTGTGTTTACCAGATTTGAAATGAGGATCTACATCAGCGACAGCAGTTTCTGGGGCTACTCCAGATGCCCGAAGTGTCTTGGAACTCAGAACGTTTAGCCTACTCAAAACTTCTCCCCCTCCGCCATGGCTGAGAACACATCCTCTAGACTTTCCCTTACGCTCACCAAGCCTTCCTTGATTTCCTCTGGCGTATCTGACTGAGAGATTATATTTTGAACTAACAGCAACGTTGATTTCATTCTATTCAGGTTACGTACTGATTCCCAACTCATGGCTTCATCAATGTGGAATAGCAGCTTGTCTGAATCAGGGAAGCCAAAATCATCCACTACCGCATCTCTCAAACTTATCCATGCACCCTGTAAGTCGGATAGTGCCGTTTTCGTATAGCTTGTCGGTTCTGTCGGGAAACCCATGATGAATTAATCCTTGGTAGTCCTCATTGTCCTACTGGGATCGTTACCTACTGAATGAAAGGTAGAGGATACCAGAGTGCAGGAGGGACGGTTATTAACGAATACCGCTGTAGGATCACTTCTAATCAATTAAGAAATAGCGGCGACTCTCTGGCTGAAGGTCGCCGCTTTTGTTTAGTGATAAATGTCCGAAGGTGGCAGTACCCGGTAGTAGCGTTATCGCCACCGTTGTGATGAAGGCCGTCCGATGAACGACCGCACCGCCCCCCGGAAATTGTCGTTCGGAATTGCCCCCATTCCGTCCCTTCATTACCGGGGCCGTTATGGCGTCGCGATCCGTCGGCCGCCCCCTCCCCGCCCCGGCATCCCGGGCCGCACGCAGAATCCCCCAAACTCGTGCCCAGAGTGTCCGCCTCTCCAACGTTCCCGGTGCGGGTGTGCCCCAGCCCCGAGGTGGGACGCGCCTCCGCACGCGGCGGCTATATCGCCAGTTCAGAGGAAGCTTCGCCACGTCAATCGTAAAACCGATGTTCTTGATCAGTTTTCGAAACCTTTAGGGGCATTTTTCAGCATCACTCGCCCGAAAACTCTCACCAGGATTGATACCGAACAACACAATCGAATTGGCCGTTAGGGAAACAATTCAGAAGCATGAACATGCCGGCACACCAACGATGAGTTCGGTCCGATCGGCTCGGTCGATGGTCGGTTTCGGTCGACCCTTCCCTTCCGTTTCTTCGGCTTACCGCCTCCCTGTTCGGTATCGTGGTTCGGTCTCGGTCGTTCGGCTGAGGGGCCATCGGAAAAGCTGTTGCGATTCTTCCTCTTTCGGAAGCAATAACAAAGAGGATGGGGACTCATAATCCCTTGGACCCAGGTTCGAGTCCTGGCGGGTCCACTATCTCCATAATTTTCTTATAGTTATGACGCCAGGATCAAGGGATCGGAATCCCTTGGTGCATCTCATAGAGGGGCATCGGCAATGCTGTCACCCGCATGGCTGCTTCGGTAGTTAAGCATCTTGATATACCTGCAATTCGTGCCCCATACTCCAAACTTGATTTCAGGCTCTTATTTAGTTGGGATTCAGTATGGAACGAATCAAACAAAAATTGGATGAAGCCCGCAAGCAACGTGAGCAAATACAGCGCGGATATACCGACGCCACTGAAAGTGTAGGGCATCACAATTGGAGTGCCTTCAGATCTGTGAAGCGCCATTTCATGAGCCTGAAAGGCAACAATGCGTGGTTTTTGTTTGGAACGACCGTAATTATCATGTCGGTCCTGATTATTTGGTGGGGCGTATCCACCAACGAGCACGATTTAATACGCTTATCCGAGATTGAGGCACATGAATCACAACAAGCCAGTGCAACAGGAAACACAGCGATTGAAAGGATGGATATGAAGATTGCTGCTCTGGCTGAACGGGTAGATTCACTTACCGGTTCAATCGATCAACTTGAAACCAAGCTGATAAGCACTCTGTTGACTACGGACTCCATATTAGCTGCAAGAGAAAAAAAACCTTCCTCGACTAGTACTACACAGCAAACAATTGCCAAGGCTGAGCATATACTTGACACGCTACCGCCCCCCGCATCAGGCACTACAGAAGAAGAGACGAGCGTGGCAAAATCGCCTCGCCTATCATCCGTTGCGATTACATCTGCCCCTTCAGCTACTCCATCCACAATGGAGCATCAACCGCTCTATATCGAAAATGGAGCTGCCGCCAAGAAGAGCAAGAATGGCCCATGGGTAATAAACCTTGTTTCAACATCGAGCAGGACTGATGCAGACCGGTTATCAAAAAAGGCTCTTTCCAAGAATATACCTACGGAACAACAACAGATTACGGTGAAAGGCACACGATACTGGCGTGTCCAGATAACCGGATTCTCAACAGCGGAGGATGCCAGGGCTTATGCCGATACCGCCAAGGCACAACTGGGACTGAAGGATACTTGGATTTTGAAACGCTGATACAGAGCCACGAACAACTCATAATTACCGTTCAATAGTCTGCAACAGTTCATCCCTTGGTCCCGGGTTCGAGTCCTGGCGGGCCCACCATCTGCATAGATTTCATAGCGTTATGTCGTTGAGACCAAGGGATCATAGTCCCTTGGTGTGTCCCGTGGCAGGGCAGTGGCAATGTTCGTGCCCGAGCGGTTGATCCTGTTTTTTACCATGCCGGAAAATCAAACGAACGTGACACTCAACCCCTGAGAAATGCTGTCTCAGCGTCCATTGAATATCGCTTTGAGTATGAAATGGGTAGGAATGAATACGAGTAACGGGTAAGCAAGCATCAGCAGCACCAGATATAAGGATCCGGACACCCATGTTTGAGGTGGATTCCCTATACCAAATACCCAGTTGAGGTTCCTTTCTGGATCGGTCGCCAGATAGCAGACCGGAAGCAGGACCCAGACCAACAGTGTCTGTGCATATACGGCCCGCGTGTCGTAGCCCAGCCGATAGGTCATCCAGAGCAACAGTAGAGGGAGCATAACGTGAAACAATGAAAAGAATTTGAACAGTGGCGTGTAATCGGATTCAAACATATAACCAGTGGCATTGAGCCCCATCACATCGAAACCTGCAAGCAAGCGGAGAAAGAAGTCCAGATTCCAGGCGAACTCCGGCAGCAACACGCCAACTGCCATCATGCTGGTCAGAAAACGGTTTTCCATCCAGAGTGCCAGCACTATAGCCAAAAGCGCGACATCTGATAACCAGAGAAAATTCGCAGGTCCCCGCTCCACCCAATAAACCGGCACAAGAACACAGACAAATACTGTATAGGGTATCTTTATCCAAGCGGATAGCATCATCGTTACTTCCTTGGCCACAGGCTAGAGTCCTGGCAGGCCCACCATCCGCATGAATCAATGGCTTTCCGACTCTCCATCGACACCACCCGGAATGCGACATTCCCGATGTTAATGGGAAGGTCTCAGATGCCGCATTGCCGTTCACACCCAGCAATATGTACTCACACTTTCGGCCAAAAGAAGACCTTTAGCCGCAAACGAAAACGGTCCCGAAGGGCCGTCTCTTGATAGAGCTGTAGCTTCTACTAAGCTTTCTTGCGTCTTGCCATGCCGACAAGCCCCAGCAAGCCCGAGCCAAATAGCCATACTGCCCCAGGCAAAGGGACAGTGGTGGTACTAGATTCTTCCCAACCAATTTGCCCAGTATTTACCATAAATACTGGGTCTACAAATGCCTCAGCAATAGCCCCGCCAACGTATTTATAAGTGGGACAGCAGTGGCTCTGATAATCCTCTAGCCATCTCCTAAATCAGGTGGTAATCGTTAAGTTGCGAAACAAAACGAGCCACCGATAAAGGAGACGACGATGACACTGTATTGCGGAATCGACTTACATGGCAATAATAGCGTAGTGGCGGTGCTGGATGAAGGCGACCAGACCGTCTATGAGAAGCGTTTACCCAATGATCTGACAACGATTACTGGTGTGCTGCACCCTTACCAGGCGGAGTTGGCAGGTTGCGTGGTGGAGTCCACGTATAACTGTATTGGCTGGTGGATGGCCTGATGGAAGCAGGCTATCCGATGCGCCTGGCGCACACAGGGGCGATGCCCCAGTACGCGGGTCTCAAGTACACCAATGACTTCTCGGATGCCCGGCAGCTGGCGCACCTGTTGCGACTGGGCATTCTGCCGACCGGCTACATCTACCCAAGAGAGGAACGTGGCGTGCGTGATCTGCTGCGCCGGCGTTTGCTGCTGGTGCGGCAGAAGAGTCTGCATCACCTGAGCCTGCAGAGCCTGATTGCACGTCACAGCGGTCAGCGACTTACCGCCAATGAGATCAAGAAGCTGGAGACCGGGCAGCTCGCTGCTTATCTGGAATCGCCCATCCTGCTGGGTGGTCAGATTACACACCAGGCCTGCTGCTGGCTGGATGAAGCCATTCGCCGGATTGAGCAGGAGCTGCAGAGACAGATCAAGCCCCGCGAAGATTACCAGCTGCTGCAAAGCATGCCGGGCGTCGGCCCGGTACTGGGCACAACCATTGCGCTGGAGACCGGCACCATC
>CAMYIO010000166.1 GCA_947258515.1 uncultured Ectothiorhodospiraceae bacterium | reverse complement strand
AGATCGCGACCGCTTCGGTTACGAGGGGCTGTACAGTGAGGACCGCCTGCAAACGCCGCAGGTCAAGATCGACGGCGAGTGGCAGGCGGTGGACTGGGAGAACGGGCTGCAGGCGGCCGTGGACGGTCTGCGTGGCGTCATCGAGGCACACGGCGCCGATCAGGCGGGTGTGCTGGTTTCCCCTTCAGCCACGCTGGAAGAAATGTCCTTGCTGCAGGCACTTGCCCGCGGCATCGGCGTGAACAATATTGATCACCGGCTGCGGCAGGTGGATTTCAGCGACCAGGACACTGCGCCGCTGTGTCCCACGCTGGGACAGCCGCTGGCCGCGCTGGAGCACGTCAATGCCGCACTGGTGATTGGCGCCAATCCGCGCAAGGACCAGCCGATCATCGGTCATCGCCTGCGCAAGGCGGCAACGGCCGGCGCGCAGCTCATGTTTGTCAATCCGGTCGATTACGAATTCATGTTTGACGTGCATTCAAAGAGTATTGTGCCGCCCTCGCAGCTGGTGGATGCACTGGCGGCTGTGGCCGCGTGTTTACCCGATGCGGGCAGTGGCGCGAGCGAAGCGGTGAAGACGGCGATTGCCAATGCCACGCCGGATGAAGCGCAGCGCCGTATGGCCGCGGCGCTCAAGGAGGCCGCTGCCGCAACGGTGTTGCTGGGTAATGTTGCAACGGCCCATCCGCAATATTCCATGCTTAAGGCACTGGCCGGGATTATCGCCACCGCCAGCAGTGCCACGCTGGGTGTACTCACCGACGGTGGCAACAGTGCCGGTGGCTGGCTGGCAGGTGCATTACCGCACCGGGGTCCGGCCGGCAGCACCGTGGCGACAGCCGGGCTGGATGCGCATGCCATGCTGACTGCACCGCGCAAGGGCTACCTGCTGTTCGCTGTCGAACCGGAGCATGACTGTGCCGACGCCGCGGCAGCACGTTCTGCCATGAAGGCTGCGGACGTGGTGGTTTGTCTCACGCCCTGGGCCAGTGATGCCCTGAAGGCCTGTGCCGATGTCTTGCTGCCGATTGGCCCGTTTACCGAAACCTCCGGTACCTGTGTGAATACCGAGGGGCGCTGGCAGAGTTTTTCCGGCGTTGCCTCGCCCGTGGGTGACAGCCGCCCGGGCTGGAAGGTGCTGCGCGTGCTCGGGAACCAGTTCGGTCTGGACGGTTTTGAACAACACAGCAGCGAGGAAATCCGTGATGCCCTGCGTGAGCAGGTGGCTACCCTCACGCTGGATAACAGCCAGGCGGCCGGAACGGTCGCTGCCGCGATGAGTGTATCCGGTCTGCAGCGCATCGGTGACGTGGCCATCCTGTCGGTCGATTCACTGCTGCGTCGCGCCGCTGCGTTGCAGGCGACACCGGATGCAGAAGCAGCCGGGCATTGTCGAATCAATGTCGCCCAGGCGAATACCTCTGGTGTACAGGAGGGTGACACGGTGAAGGTGAAGCAGGGTGATGCCGGCACCACCATGACGGTCGAGATCTGTGAACGGGTACCGGACGGTTGTGTCTGGGTACAGACGGGGACCGATCAGTCGGCCGCGCTGGGCGCCGCTTTTGGCCCGGTAAGCATCGAGCGGGTTTGACAGGGGCTGCGCCAATAATGAACACGAACGCATATATAGAGAAATACAAGAGTCAGCTGCTGCTCACGCTGCTGACCACCGTAGTGCTGTCTGCACTGGTAATTGGACTCGGGGTGTATCTCTGGGCTGACATCAAGGCCAATGTGGTGCTGTATTCCCTCGTCAAGATCATTGCCATCCTGGTGCCGCTATTGCTGGCCGTGGCCTACCTGACCTATGCCGAACGCAAGATCATCGGCTACATGCAGGTGCGCATTGGGCCGAACCGCGTGGGACCGCGGGGCTGGCTGCAGCCGATCGCTGATGCGCTGAAGCTGTTGATGAAGGAAATCATTTTCCCGACCAACGCCAACCGGTTCCTGTTTGTTATTGCACCGATGTTATCGATTGCCCCGGCCATGGCGGCGTGGGCGGTGTTTCCGTTTACCGACACGCTGGTGCTGGCCAATATCGATGCCAGCCTTTTGTACATCCTGGCGTTGACCTCCATGGGAGTCTACGGCGTCATCCTTGCCGGCTGGGCCTCGAATTCGAAATATGCCTTTCTCGGCGCCATGCGCTCGGCCGCGCAGATCGTGTCCTATGAAATTGCCATGGGCTTTGCGCTGGTCGGGGTGCTGATTGCCGGTGGCAGCCTCAACCTGGTGGAGATTGTCGAGGCGCAGCAGGGCAGCCTGCTGCACTGGTTCTGGTTGCCGCTGTTCCCGCTGTTCCTGGTGTACTTTATTTCCGGGGTGGCGGAGACCAACCGCGCGCCGTTTGACGTCTCGGAAGGCGAGTCGGAAATCGTTGCCGGCTTCCACGTCGAATATTCCGGCATGGCGTTTGCCGTGTTCTTCCTGGCGGAATACGCCAATATGATCCTGATCGCGGCGCTGGCCTCATTGATGTTTCTCGGTGGCTGGCTGTCGCCGTTTGACGGCACCTGGTTTGAATCATGGTTTGCCTGGGTGCCCGCTATCTTCTGGATGCTGGGCAAGACGGCCCTGATGCTGTTGTTCTTCCTCTGGTTCCGCGCCACCTTCCCGCGTTACCGCTATGACCAGATCATGCGGCTTGGCTGGAAGGTGTTTATCCCCATCACCATCGTCTGGCTGGTCATTGAAGGGGCTGCCGTGATGGCACACATCGGCCCCTGGTTCGTCTAGCTATGGATAATTTCGTTAGATTCCTGAAGAGCCTCACCCTGCTGGAACTGCTGAAGGGCATGGGCGTTACCGGACGGCATCTGTTCTCGCGCAAGATCACGGTGCAGTACCCGGAAGAAAAGACCCCGCAGTCAAACCGCTTCCGTGGCCTGCATGCGCTGCGTCGTTATCCCAACGGGGAAGAGCGTTGCATCGCCTGCAAGCTGTGCGAGGCCGTGTGCCCGGCGCTGGCCATTACCATCGAGGCGGAAGAACGTGAAGACGGAACCCGGCGCACCACGCGTTATGACATCGACCTGTTCAAGTGCATCTATTGCGGCTTCTGCGAGGAATCCTGCCCGGTCGATTCCATTGTTGAGACACGTATATTTGAATACGCCTTTGAAAACCGGGGCGAGAATATAATGACCAAGGAGATGTTGCTGGAAATCGGCGACAAAAACGAGGCACAGATTGCAGCGGACCGCGCAGCGGACGCGGCCTACAGGTAAACCAGGTATGGATTTTCAACGCCTCGTCTTTTATGTATTTGCCGCCATCCTGGTGTTTGCGGCGGCGCGTGTCATTACGGTGCGCAACCCGGTACACGCCGCCCTGCACCTGGTACTGGCGTTCTTTACCTGCGCCGGTCTGTGGCTGCTGCTGGAGGCCGAGTTCCTCGCGATTGTGCTGGTACTGGTATACGTCGGCGCGGTGATGGTGCTGTTCCTGTTCGTGGTGATGATGCTCGATATCAATACCTCGCCCTTGCGTGAAGGTTTTATCCGCTATCTGCCGGTCGGACTCAGCGTGGCCGCATTGATCGTCATCGAGATGTACATGGTGGTACGGGCGCGCAACTTCGGTGCAGATGTGATGGCGATCCCGGAGCGGCATCCCGAGGGTTACAGTAACGTCAGGGAACTCGGCAACGTGCTGTATACCGATTATGTCTATCCATTCGAGATCGCCGCGGTGATCCTGCTGGTGGCGATTATCGCCGCCATTGCGCTGACCATGCGCAAGCGCCCGGAAACCAAGTACCAGAACCCGTCGGAGCAGGTCGCGGTGAAGAGCAAGGACCGGGTACGTATTGTCGAGATGAAGTCAGAAAAGAAACAGTAATGTAAAAAATGAATCCCCTCTCCTTTATGCCCGTTCTTCGGGTGCCGTGTGAGAGGGCCAGGGAGAGGGTTATAAGATCCTGGTTGATCCCCTCTCCCCAACCCTCTCCCTGGGGGAGAGGGGGTAACAGGTAATTTTTTGAGCTAAATAAAATGATTGCACTGTCAGACTATTTAATACTGGGCGCCATCCTGTTCGGCCTGAGCGTCGCGGGTATCTTCCTGAACCGCAAGAACGTCATCATTCTGCTGATGGCGATTGAACTGATGCTGCTGTCCGTCAATATGAACTTCGTCGCCTTTTCCTATTTCCTCGGCGATACCGCGGGACAGGTGTTCGTGTTCTTTATTCT
>CAMYIO010000165.1 GCA_947258515.1 uncultured Ectothiorhodospiraceae bacterium | reverse complement strand
CAATGATGCGGCTGCCGGCCAGCAGCGATTACTGTACCGCGCACGCTACCATGATCGCATCCGTGGTACCTGAAATGATGAACAGACAAACGAGTGGGGTTTGTAAATGCTCTGGTTGAGTGAAGTGTTGTTGCAGCATCATGACCTCGAGTCGTTCGAAGACCTGAAGCTGGCGATCGGTGAACGTGCGCGTAGCGGCGAAATGTTTTTTCGCATGGACGTGAAGCCGCCCTTTCCGGATACCCCGCAGGACTGGGAAGATAAACTGGAAGCGGCCTTTTCGGCAGCACAAAACAGCTGATATCAGGGTATATAACAGGTAGATAATCACAATGTACTGGAATGATGACACAGACAAGAAAGCAGGCTTCGCTGTCCCCGATGATGTGGTGGATGTGGCCTTCAGGATTGCCTGTCCGACGCTGCCGCTGGATCATGCGCACGCACTCTCATCCGCGTTGCTGAAGGTCATGCCGTGGCTTGAAGATGAAGCGTACGCCGGCATCCATCTTATACACGGCGCGGCATCCGGTAATGGCTGGTTTCGGCCGGAAGATACTGAAAACGAGTTGCTGCACCTGTCCAGGCGCACCAGGATGCGTTTGCGTGTCCCCAGGAAACGCCTGCAGGATACGCAGGCCTTAAGCGGTCAATCGCTGGATATTGAAGGCCATCCGCTTGAGGTCGGCAACCCGGAGTTGTTCCTGTTGTCGAGTCTGCCAACCCTGTTTTCACGCTACGTGATCACGCGTGAAGACCTGGATGAAACACAATTTCTGGAAGCGGCAGCCGGTCAACTGAAGGCGCTGGATATTCCCTGCCGGTGTTTACCCGCAGCCTGATGGTTGCGGACCTGGATCCGGAGCAGTCGGTGCGCCTGCAGCAGGTCGGGCTGGGTGAGGGACGAACGATTGGCTGTGGCCTGTTCCTGCCGCACAAGGGTATCAATCCGGTCAAGGAATCCGAAGACACGTAATTATCCCGACCGGGGGATTGCCTTTTTATCGCAGCGAGGCAGAATTACGCACCCTGAAAACCTGGTTATCAGCGGCCTGTCAGTAGCAAACAGCCCAATCGGGATATATTACCGCCTCCGACCAGTGGCTATAGTTGCGGCATAACTGGTGAATAGACAAAGAATTACTTGAATCTGGAGAATCTGTTATGAGTGAGAAACAGGAACTGATCACAAAGATGCTGGAAATGCAGAAGAAGTTCATGGACTTCGAGCAGGCCAACGGCGTTGAAATGGAAGACTACTTCGTCGGAGCAGAAGGTCACCCATTGCACCACTTCCGCCAGGAATACATGGATATGGCCAACAAGCTGGTCGACATGGCGCATGCGGAGAAGGGTTCGCACCGCTAGACTGTTTCAATACGCTTAAAAAAAGCCGCATCCCGAAAGGGTGCGGCTTTTTTGTTGGGTTGCTGCCGGGTTTGGGTAAAGAGACCATGCACAGGGGCTCAAACCGTAATGAAAACCCGGGTGATTCTCAAGCAATCGAGTGTTTGTAGTAACCGCCGTCCATACCCGGGTGGGCTTAGTAACCGCCTTTACGTGCGACGTACGGCAATCCTGCTATCTTGTTACCCTGCTTGCTGGGCGCAAGCGGGAACAGGGTATAGAGATCCTTGCTGGATATCTTTCTGCCCCAGATCTTGGACATGCCTTTATTGATCGCGCGCTCCATGGGCTGCTCACCGTTATCAACATATTCTGAACGCAGGTAGTTGATTACGTCCCAATGTTCCTGGGTCAGCTCAATGCCATCCTCTGCAGCGAGTGCCCTGGCGACATCTTCATCCCAGCTGTTCGGGTCGGTGAGGTTACCGTTTCCATCAGTCTCGATGCTCTTGCCATTAACTTCCAGTGCCATTTCTATGCTCCTGATTCAAAGTTAGAAAAGAATTTTGGATAACGAATTGTATTGCAATGTGAGTACTATCGGAAGTGATTCGGTGACATCCGCAAGTCATATACAAGACCCTCTCAAAGGGAGTATTCACTCGGATATACATGCGTGACACACGGCTTCAGGGAGGGTCACATTACAGGTAAAATACCGGCTTTGAGGTATCAGCGGATGGCTGCACCATGCTCTTTCAGGAATTAACACTAGACGACACGGACAAGCTCAATGCCCGCCTGTACGGCCGTTTTATGGGGCTGTATGCAACAGATCGCACAAGGCAGTCGCATCATTTTGAAGGCCGCTTCGAGAATATCTATCTGCAAGAGGCAGACATTCCGGAGATTGCCACGGTGCTGGATGTAATGAAGCAACAGGCCGCGGTGTTACTGGGTATCCCGACGGCCACATTAAAGGCCGGGTTCTGGTTTAACGCCATGGACGCGGGGCAGCGGACGTCGCTGCATCATCATGATGAGAACGATGAATTGCTCTCGGCGGTGTATTACATTCGCGTACCCGAAAATTCCGGTGACCTGATTCTGCACGATGCTGGCAACACGGTCCGCATTCAGCCGCAGGAAGGCAAGCTGGTGATGTTTGCACCCGGGGTGTTGCATGAGGTGACGGCCCATCTCGGCTCGGGATTACGGCTGTCTGTCGCCATGAATGTGGGGTCGGCCGACGACCAGTCCCCTGTTTCGGGGCACGGCTAAATCGCTGACCACATGCGCACCAGGTTGATGTAGGCGTGGTTCACCTGTGCGGTTGCCTCGGCATCCGGTTGTTCGAGCAGCAGCGTCTCGCGTGCCAGGTTCATCTCGTGCAGCAGGGCACGTTTCCCGGGTTCTCGTACCAGGCTCTGGATCCAGCTGACCGCAACAAGGCGTTCACCGCGGCTGACTTCAGCAACGTGATGCAGGCTCGATGACGGGTAGATAACGGCATCACCGGCAGGCAATTTTACCTGTTGCTCTCCGAACGCTGTCTGGATGACCAGTTCTCCACCATCATAATCATCCGGATTGTTGAGAAAGATGGTGACGGACACATCCGAGCGGTAGAGTTCTGATCCCTGTCCCATGATCGGGTCATCGACATGGTCGCCGTAGGACATGCCAGGGGTGTAGCGCGCGTAGTAGGGCGCTGCAATTTTCAGCGGCATGGCGGCACTGCGATACACCGGGTGCTCCACCAGCTTACCCATGACCAGGTTGTTGAGGTCGCGCATCTGTGTCGGGTCCAGTGCCAGCTCGTCATTATGCTTCACACGCCGGGCGGCCATGCCGGCAGATCCGCTGCCATCCTGAAAGCCACCTGCTGCAATCAGCCTGTGTGCGGTCGCCAGTTGATGCTGGTCCAGTATTCCCCTGATATGTGTAAGCATGATTAGTCCTGCACCTGCCGTTCGCTATGGGTTAGAATCTTGCGACGATTATTTCCTGGTAATTAGCATAAGACCACCGCTATGATTTTAAAAGTTGTTATTGAAAACAAGACCTATCCTATCAAGGTGCCCGACGAGATTATTGCCGAAGGCGGTGATTTCTTCGACAACATCGACAGGGACATGGACAAGGGCTGGCAGATGAGTCGTGACTGGGTTGATCGCCCGGACCAGGTGCAGCGTTGCCAGATCGTCGGTGACAAGATGCTGACCGCCATGCATAACGACAATAAAGAAATGCTGGTGCTGCTGTCGGCCTACGTACTGACGCGTGTCCCCGGTGTACAGGAAATACACATCGACACCAATGGCGAGATGCTGGAAACGGAGCTGGTACTGGCCTGACAACCTGGCGGTTGCTTGCGCTACTTCCGGTTAACAGGCCATGGCTGATCTGTTTACGCTGACAACTCCACTGTTGATCTGTTCCTGCGGGTGTATCTGTGTGATGTAGAGTGCCGTCCCCGGCGTGAGTCGGGCTGCCCGTCGATTTAAGATCAATCAAGGCAGCAAACGCTGCTCCATGTCATCGGGTACGGCTGCGCAAGGCACCCGCTATATGAAATCCTTAATCATCTTTACATGTGCGATGCTGTTAAACAGGGTGTGCCCGGGGCCTTGCATTTCGTAACCCTGCTTCCGATAGAAGCGCAGTGCATTTTCACGCGCGTCGAGCACGATCCGGGCGGCGCCCAGTTCGATGGCCCGTTGTTCCAGTGTGTTCAGTAACAGCGTACCGATTCCCTTGCGTTGCTGTGTAATGGCGACGGCCATATAGCGAATTTGTGCCTCGCGTATATTGTTGAAATGCAGTCGCCCGACACCAATAACGGTCTGGCGGCTATCGACGACCATTAAATGGTGGCTGGATTGTTCCAGTTCATCCTGTTCGCTGCCGCGGGGCTGCTTCCAGGGGGCGCGCAGGATCTTCCAGCGCAGGTCGTAATAGCGTTGCAACTCGTCGGGAGTCGACGCTTCAATTATTTTCATGCAGTAGGGCGCGGCATCAGGCAAACACCACCCAGGTGGTCGCAATGTATTTCACGCCCTGCTCGAGGGTGGCGCCACGGTGTTCATGTGTCCAGAAGGGCGGGAACAGCAGCAGTTTTCCCGCTTGTGGTTTTATCTTCACGCCCTGGTATGAGAACTCGGTTTCACCACCCGGTCCGTCCACCTCGTTGAGGTACCAGACGGCAACCAGTTGTCGCTGGCTGAATTCGTGGCTGCCGCTATCGATGTGCCAGTGATAAAACTCGCCCGGATTGGTGCGCTGGATCGCATAGCCGCTGTCCTTGAACGGCCCCATGAAGAACGGGTAGGTCTCGCGAAACTCGTGGATGGACTTTCCCAGTGAGCGGAACAGTTCACGATCAATGTCCTTCCAGTGTTCCTTGCCGCTGACCACCAGATCCGTCGAGCGCTTGATGCTGGTTTCCTGCTGCACCGTTTGTCCGACACGCCCGGGATACTGTTCGTCGGGGTTTGCCTCAAAGCGGCGAATCATTTCGTTGCAGATGTCCAGCGGCAAAGCCTTCGACTTTTCAAAGATGAAGGTATTCTCCCTGACCTCTGCAATGGTTTTTAATGCGGGACGGGTGATTGCTGATGGACTGGACATGGGTGATGATTACTTGTCGATCGCTGTCAGAGGGTATTTGCTTCAATGAGCGAGATCAGTGCCGCATGACATTCGTGACCCTGCTC
>CAMYIO010000164.1 GCA_947258515.1 uncultured Ectothiorhodospiraceae bacterium | reverse complement strand
CCAGGCCGGTTTGAAAGCATCTTCAAAACCCACAATATTCATAACTTCATCCTGGTCAGGGGGCCAACGGATATTTCCATCAGCATTTGATATAGCTCCGAATGGAACGATGTCAACCGGGATAGTGTTATCATATATAAGGCGCTGCCGTGCACGATGTTCAGAAAATCGGCCGGTATTTGTAAGGGCTTCTTTTAATTGGTTGAATTCATCCCAGCTCGATACATTAATGCCAAGATCAATGTCGGCTGTAGCACGACTGATTTCAATTCCGTAGCCCATGCTGAGGATCATATCCCTTGCAGTTGCACCGACGATGAAATATGGAATTCCAACCGCGCTTGCCGCAGCATCCAGGGATTCGAAGATCGTGAGGAACAGGCTATCTATCTTCGGCGATAAATTGAGCAAGATACTGGTCATAGATTATCGTGGCGGTTTCAATGTTTCTCTGGTCGCCTGTGGCTAAGAGATCGGCGTAGGTAAGCAATGCAGGAGTGACATCTTTATCATCAATATCGCATTCCTTGTTCCAAAAGGTATCCAACAGTTCGATCTCACCATTAGGGTCTTTTCGCATACCGTATTCGAGCTGTAGTCTGGCTGCCTGACCACGTACATAAATGGTGATTTGTTCGGGCTTCAGATACTTTGTTAGTTTTGCAGCTGCAACCTCACCTCCCCAGTATGCTTGGAAATTATGAATGGCCGCCTGCTTCCACCATGTTTTCTCACGAACGGTATACCGGCCAATGAGTAACTTTGGACGCAACTGCTCCGGGTACGTGGTTACCCAGCGATCAAGTAGCTTTTGACGTCCCCGGATGACTCTATGGCCCTTCCCAAGTTGTGCGACATGACCAAGGTCTTTGAGATCGTTAATGACCCATCCTACTGTTCCGAGCGCGACATTGGCTGCATTCGCGATATCACGATATGGCGCATTTACGAGATCTGGATTGCACAGGAAGGCAAATAGAACTTTTAGGCCGGTTGGTTGGAATGCTCTTGTTTTATGGGCTGCGGTTGCAGGCTTTTCTGGTTTGTTTCCCCGGATAAACACTAGAACAGGTGGCAGGTTGAGATATGCATTGCCAACAGTATCGATGAAGAAGATACCTAGCTCCTTCAAATGCTCTGCCATTACCGGGTTAACGTATTCAGTCACCAGTAATCCGTGTTCCTTGCATTGCCCCAACTGGTGGGCGATTGCACCCAGCGTTGGCTTGGTCAGTCTTGCTTTTATTTCGATTGCTAACGGCTCATCAGTGCCACCAATGTTGAGGTGGCCGATAGCATCAACTCGACGAACGCTGTTGGGCTGGCGATGGAGGTTCTCAAACTGATCAACCAGGATGCGTTGCCCCGTGGCAGCATGGAATGCAGCAAGAGCCCGATCAAGAAGATCTACTTCCTGGCGGGTAGTCGGGTTGGTAGGTTTGTAGGTCATCATTTGTATAAAAATAGAGCTTGTTCAACAATAATGAACAGATATAAATAATGAACAAATATCCTATAACTCATTAATAATAAACATTAAAATGTTATCGCCTGTGATGTATTGCCGGTAACTTGTTCAATATTATAAGTCGTACACTGTAAATGTACAATGTAAAATAATGTACATTTATTCGTTTGCGTTTGGATGTAGAATCGCAACTATATGATTAATAATGATATTTACTTAAAGCCGGCTAGGAATGTTCTTAAGAGCAAAACTTTCTTGGTAGGTGAAATATCAGGATGTGTCCCTTTTGATGGGACTCAGTAGGGAAATATCCGTAATCCCTTGCCGGGCTGAGAGCAAGTCGCAGGCCGAGCTAAATCACGTTCTTGAAGGCGCCAAGGGATGGCGAGTGATGCCTCAGAGGAGTTAGCAATTTCTCAAATGGTGTATTTTTCGATATGTCGTCTGAAAATGTTGCCATTTTCGACAGGCATGAACGATTTTCGACATGAGAAATTCAGAACTGCTTGTGCGAACAGATTTCGTGCGGTTTGAATCCAGGTAGTGCTCAGGTGAGTAATGCAGCTGTTACGGTGTACAAAAAAGCTCCAGAAGGAAATGGGGCTGAAACCGTCCGATTTGTGCGCTGACGAATCGCGCTTCTCGTATCTTGGCCCCTGGCATGCCAACCTGATTCACATTGATCGTCGCAAGTGTGTCCTGTTCGTCATTGACAAGACCCTGTTCAATTTCATAGTGCCCGATGTATCGAGGGCGCAGATCAGAGAACTGGATAAACTGTTCAAGAGTTACCTGAGCTGTGTGATTGTCGATGCCGGCATTCCAGAGGCAGATCGGGCCAGGATACTTTCAGAGTACGACGAAGTGGAATACGCCAATACGAACAGCAAAAGCGTACTCGGTTCGATGAACGACCTGGCGTTTCATTACAAGTACAGTATCCAGGAGGAGGGTGGTGTGCACAGTCCTGCCGTGCCCGGGATCATCCGCCGGCTCAACCGTATGCCGATGGGTGCTCTTAAATATGTGTTCCCGATCGAGGCGCTGCGGGCGTTGTATCAAACGACGGAAAGGTAATCCGTGGACTCACTTTTTTTAAACTCATAAACAATTCTTATGGCAAATTCCCGGTACACTTGCGGTACACCGCCCAGTTTTCACTACTTGAGCCAACCTGAGTTAACCTGCTGAATCAACATAAGAATCCCCAACTGTACCGAAGAACCCCTGTTTCAGCATAATCAGTAAGTTATTGATTTTACTGGCCCTGAAAATCCCCGTGTCGGTGGTTCGATTCCACCCCTGGCCACCAGATATTCGCTTATAAATCAATCGCTTTACTTGGTTTCTGCCGTTCCCTTCAAATTGCTCAATTCAACAACGTGACTCGATCGTGACTCAACTCCGTCCAAAAGTGCAACTGCAGCACGTACGTTTTCGGGTGCCAGGTGTGCATAACGTTCCGTCATCCTGATCGTCCGGTGACCGAGCAGGTCGCGCACTTCGGTCAATGGAACACCGGCTGACACCAACCACGCTGCGCACGTGTGACGCAGATCTTGGATCCGGAAGTCTTCAATGCCGACATGCGTACATGCCGTCGTGAAGCTGCGCCTTACATTCTCGACGCGGTTTCCTTTCCGGTTACAGAATACCCAGGGTGAGTCTGGACACCATTTCGCCCTGAACCGCTTGCGAGTTAGCATCGCAGCTCGTGCCGTAGCGTTAAGAGGGACAGATCGTCTTCTAGCCCCCTTGGTGTGCTGAGCCTCCAGGTGAATTAGTCCCGCCTGGAGATCCACACGCCGCCATTCCAGTCCCAACAGTTCCTGCTTCCTGCACCCGGTATTTAATGCTAACCGAATAAATTCAGGTAGCCACTGTTTGGCCTGGCTATCCTTTTCAGCCTGTTGCAGCAATACTCCGGCCTCAGCACGTGTGAGCCATCGAACGCGTCCCTCGGGTTCCGCAAGCCGGCGTCCTTTCGCCGGATTCGGCAACTGCCAGTCCCACTCCCGGTTGGCGTAGTTGATCGCCGCGGAGAGTAATGCGGTCTCCCTGTTGATCGTAGAATCAGTGATCTTCTCCTTTCGACGCAATGCGATGTAACGTCGTATGTCGACAGGAACAAGATCGTTCATGATTCTGCCACCAAAGAAGCGCCGCAAGGTCCTGCACCGTTGCCGGTCTTTTCCTGCGCTTCGTTTACTTTCTGTTGCCTTTAGATATTCCACCATCAGTTCATCAAATGTCTTGGGCGGCTGATCTTTCCAGTGCTGGCTGCGATGCTGTTCTACCCGCCATTTTGCGAGCAGCGCTTCCGCTTCCTTGCGTCCCTCGATTGATTTCCTGACGCCAGTAGAGCATCTAACTCTCTGGCCGCTTGCGTCGATGTACGACGCCCAGTAGTAGGGAGAGTCAGAACGTTCATAGATTCCGTCCTGGTCTCGCCGTCTGCGTTTCGGCATGTGCGTATACCTCCTTTCGCTCGCACATCCGGCCCCGCGTGTTCCACATTATGCGCGGGTAGCATATTCCTTGCTACATAGTTCCGGACACTCGAGGCATTGACCTTGACCGTCCGCCTGACCCGAACGCTGCTAAGCTCGCCCCGTGCGATCAGCCGCTGCATGGTTCGGGTCGAGATGGAACCCAGTTGCCTGGCGGTCTCTGACAGACTCCACAGGAGCTCGTCAGACATTTCCTGCATCCCGTGTCGATGTTTTCGTACACATGAATGCAGAAATACTGACAAGTTCATGTATTGATTCCTGATTGCCTTTCTTCCAGCTGACGGTAGTCAACCTGCCAGGCATACGCATTACTCCCTGTGCCCTTGCTGCTGGTTTTGTGCACG
>CAMYIO010000163.1 GCA_947258515.1 uncultured Ectothiorhodospiraceae bacterium | reverse complement strand
GCTCCGGGCAGGACACGCCTGGTTCCGTACACCCGTATCACACTTGTTATTATTGAAACTATTTCTTGTGTTACAGCCACTTGCAAGGGAGCGCGTGGCGCGTAACAGGTCCCGCGACGTCACATAATTGACGTTGGTGAAAATTGTAGCAGGTATAGCCTTGTGGCGGGTAGTGGTACGAAAGTACTAGCGAAATGCGTGAACGAGGCTCAGACACAGAAAAGGCCGGCATAAGCCGGCCTTTTCACTCGATCAACCCCCGGCGGGAAGGGAACTAGCCGCCAAGACCCGCAAAGATCGCATCGCGGATTTCGTCCACCTTGCCGATGCCGTTGATCTTGACATAGCGCGGTGCACCCGCGCCGCCTGCCTCGGCCCACCTGGAGTAGTAGGCTATCAGGGGCTCGGTCTGGTCATGGTAGACATTCAGGCGCTCGCGCACGGTGTCTTCCTGGTCGTCGTCACGCTGGACCAGCGCCTCACCGGTCTCGTCATCCTTGCCCTCTTCCTTCGGCGGGTTGAACATAACATGATAGGTACGGCCGGACGCCAGGTGCACGCGGCGACCACTCATGCGCTTGATGATTTCCGCGTCATCGACATCGATCTCGACCACGGCGTCCACGGGCACGCCGTTGTCCTTGAGCGCATCCGCCTGTGCCAGCGTGCGCGGAAAACCATCAAACAGGTAACCGTTCATGCAATCGTCATCTTTCAGTCGCTCGTCAATCAGGCCCAGGATGATGTCATCGGAAACCAGCCCGCCGGCATCCATCACCTTCTTGGCTTCCACGCCCAGCGGTGTTCCCGCCTTGACCGCCGCACGCAGCATGTCGCCGGTTGATATCTGTGGAATGTTGTATTTTTCCTTGATGTAATTGGCCTGCGTGCCCTTGCCGGCACCGGGACCACCTAAGAGGATAACCCGCATAATCTTTCTCCTTAAAAAACGCACTGATGAAAAATGTGGCGGTATTATCCGCGCCCACCCGTCAAATAGCCAGACAGCTGAATATATGGGGGGATGGAGTGTATTTATGAATATGCACAGGAATAGCGGATATACGCATAAACAGCTTGAAAAACACTGTAATATGCAGCCGCGGCAGCCACTCTGCAAGCCATCCCGGGCCTGTTAATCATGGAGGTCTCAGTGCTCAAGCGGTGCTAGACTGTGGATGAAACCGACCCGTCGTCTCCGCGTGATTTAATTATGACAGCCGGGACTTTTTCCCTGATTCCGACACGGGAATGCTGGCGGCACACAAGACAAGGCACACACCCTGGAGACACCGTTAATGACAAGCAAAATGCGCATCCATGTAAAAGACGTCATGAAAACCGATTTCGGTACCATCGACGGCAAGGCAACTATCATGGACGCCCTCATTGAGATGAAGCGTCTGCAAACCGCCGTTCTCGTCGTCAACAAGAAGAACGCACATGACGAGTACGGGCTGATCCTGGTATCAGATATTGCGCGCCTGGTACTGGCCAGGGACAAGGCGCCGAGTCGGATGAATATCTATGAAATCATGACCAAGCCTGCGGTCTGCGTCGATCCCGACATGGACATCCGTTACTGTTCGCGTCTCATGTCCTCACTGAACCTGACGCGTGTACTGGTGGTAAAGGATAACGAACTGCTCGGCACGGTGAGTCCTCGCGCCCTGGTACTGGAAGGCCTGGCTGCAATCGAGGTAGATCACTGATCAGCTGTTTTCAGATGCCGCCATATCAGGCCTGTCGCATTCCGGCAGACAACGTTTATTGAAGCACCCTGACAGCCAGACAAAACAAACCCCGCAGCTGGCGGGGTTTGTTTGCTGAATCAGGCAGCAACACTGACCTCAGGGTTGCAATGCAACCACCACCGGCACGGCCATGGACTGCACGGCCAGAAGGTCACTGGAAAACTCCTCGATGTCGTCACTGACGCGGTCCAGTTCATTCTTTGCCTGCTCGTAGCGGACCTTTTTGTAACCGGCATAGAGCAGTCCGCCCGGCATGATGATCGTGACAAGGGCATCAGCGCCATCCAGCTTCTTGTCGGCGACAATTTTCAGGAGCACTTGCTTGCGTTGTATCAGCTCGCTACGCAGCGTCATGACCTGGTCGACCAGTTCCTCACGATCGACGTCCGGCAACTGGATGATGAATTGATTCTCTGCAATCAACGACACGGACGCCTGTTCAGCGTGAACGGTCTGCAGCGTGAATGCGCTACAGAAGATTGCGATCGACATTAACAGTCTGTTCGGTGTTTTAATCATGAGTCTCCGCTGGCTGACCTTGTCAGGATGCACTGCTTGATGCACTGCTTTGTAATAAGTAATTCTGTGAATAATAACATATTTTCATAGTCGGTATTTATAGACTTTTCAAAACAGCTATTAACGAGCCTGCACAGCTGAGAATAAAAACAGTAATCAAAGTAAAAAGTGTTCTGATTCAGTTCACTCAATGCAATGGAGCCGGCCTGCGCCGGCATAACGGAAATCGGCTCGGTAGGCTTGATCAATTCAACTGAATCCGCTGCCCCCAGGGCACCTTGCCGCGTCCCTTGACCAGCCAGATCACCGGAAAACGGGGTTCCATGGCTGGGAATTTACCTTCAGCATCGGTGAAATACACCAGCAGATCCGGTGACTCGCCCTGCTCTTCGGCCCACTGAAACACCGGGGTAAAGCGGGTACCACCCCCGCCGCGTAAATTTTCCGGCAACTCGAACGCTTCCCAGGGCTCGAATACCCACGGCCCCTCGCTGCAGAGCGCGGCATCACAGGCATGCAGCGTGATACGTGCCCGCACCTGCCCCTTGATGGCATCGATCTCTGAGACAAACTCCTGCATCTCGGCCGGCTTGATGGAGCCACTGGTATCGAGCACCACCAAAATATCGGTCTGCGCACTTCTCAGGCTGGGAAAAATCGCATCACCCTCACGGCGCGACGGGCGCATGTAACTGTAGTCATCGCGACTGGAGGCGGTCATGTAGCGCGCCAGCAGCATGCGCCACGGCAACTGCGGTTGCAGCAGGTGATCCACCAGCAGCCGCAGGGAACCCGCCAGCTTGCCGGCCTGCATCGCCTGTTGCGCCGCACCTGCCAGACGCTGACGCCATTGTATGGACAACTGCTGTTTCTCTGCCTCACTCAGCGGTTCCGGTGCGCCCGTCGTTGCCTCATTGCTCTCATCGCCGCTGCTGCCGCCGCTTCCGTCTTCACTGTCGCTGTCCTGCTGATCCGGCTGGCTATCGTTGCCGTCCTTACTACCCTGTTGTGGCCGTTGCGTGGATTTGCCTTCCTTGCCATAGAGGTGCTGGTCGTGCGGTTGTTGTTCTTCGTTCTCCTTGACCAGCGGGTAGATCTCCTCGGCCATCATGCCTTCATAACCGATGTTGTACAGTGCTCCTGGTACCGCGGTCATACCCTCTTTTATCAGTATCGGGTTGATCGCGAGGTCACAGGCAATATCCCAGCGCTGCACATTGCGATGCTCACGACGCGCGAAGTGCGACAAGGCGCAATGCAGGGCCTCATGCGCCAGTGCGAACTGTGTCTGTTCCAGCGACAGGCTGTCGATGTAGTCGGGGTTGTAATAGAAATGTCGCGCATCGGTACCGATGGTGGCACACCATTTGGGATCGGCCGGTTTCATGGGCATGCGCAACACCAGCGCACCAAGGAATGGCCGGTCCAGGATCAGCCGGGTACAGGCAGCCGACAGTTTGGTTTCGATTTCATCGGTCATGGTTGTAGTTTGCCATATTAACCGTATTGTTTAACAAGACGAATTCTTTTACGGCCGTATACAACTCTGGCGGCGAGTACTATTTATCTTCAGGTTATGCCCTGATGAGTGAGGTGCTTCTTTTACGTTCTTATTTCGCCCTGAAGGGAAAAGTACTTTTTTGACTCCTTGTTTCGCCCATTCGGGCGAGGTACTTTCTCTTGAGTGCCCAAGAGAAAGTACCCAAAGAGAAGGGCACCCCGGTGCACTCATCGGCTGCGCCGATTCCTTCCGTTCCTCGCCCCTCCGGGGGCGCGCACAACTCGCGATCTCGCCTTGCTCGATTCGCTCAGACAGGGTGCGCGCCTGATCCCGGACTGGCTGCGGTACTCGGTGAGTGCAACGGGCAGGAAGTGGCTGGTTTTGGGTGTTGGGTGTTGGTCTTGAATTCCCCCACCCGTCTGGCGCAGCCGAGCATCGCAGTAAAGACAGGATGAAGCTCGCGCCTGTTTGAGCGTAGCGAGTTGCGCGAGCGCCGGGCTTTACGAGAAGCGCAGGGAACCCGCGTAGCGGGCAAGCCGCCGGGATCGCCTTTCTTTTGGATACTTTTCTTTGGC
>CAMYIO010000162.1 GCA_947258515.1 uncultured Ectothiorhodospiraceae bacterium | reverse complement strand
AGGCATTCACTGGTCTGACCACTGGTCCTTCTGGGAGGCGGGTTACCCGGCCATCATGGTCACGGATACGGCGCCATTTCGTTATCCGTATTATCACACGGCCAACGATACGCCGGCGCAGCTTGATTACACCGGGCTGGCACGGGTGACCGGTGGGCTGGCCGTGGTTGTCGCTGTGCTTGCTTCGCAGTAGGGGAGAGTCGTGGTTTATCGGGGGAAACCCGATACCGTCAGGCGCGGGAGGCACTGCATTCACTGTGCTTAATGCCCCGTTCTGACTCAACATGAAGCCACTTGTTATTAAGGACAGGCATCAGCCATCTCCCGGAAGTATCAGCGTAGCGTAGCTTCCCAACGAGTTATAGATATCCTGTATCGTCGGGTATTTGGCGAGGGCTGGCATGTCCGATCCGCCGCCACACACCAGGTAGGTAACGTGGGACTGCTTGTCGGCATGCAGTTTCATGAAGTAAAAATAGATCAGTCTGTTTTCACCGTTCCCACCTCCACCACCACCCACGATGACGGTAGGACCTGCTGCGGCCAGGCGGATGCGGTCGTTGCTGACAACCTCACCAAAATTCCCGAACACTCTGTCGATGGTAAAGCGGTCCGCATGAACAGACTGGGGTTGTTCTGAAATATCCCGAACTCTCAATTGACAGTGCGGCTCATATTCGTTGATCGCGTTTAATATTCGTCCTCTCTGGAAAAATACACGTGTGCGCCCGGGTGGAATGACAACGTTCTGATGCAGTTCTAGAATCCAGCCCTGAATGGGGATATACGATTGTGTTGTCGTGTCTTTGATTGTCATGGGTCCACAGGCATACAGTAGCCAGTGAAATGTGAATAAGAGCGTAATGAAGATGACTCGCTTGTATGGCATCTGGTTTCTCCAACAGTCCCGATATAGCTGATCGCCCCGGTAAAAAGGGGCCGGATACATTAATAATCATAATATCCCAGAAAATGTATCCTGCCCATTTTTTAAGTCAGGAAATGATGGCAATAAGCGATGAGAGCGTTGCTTTTCCTGGCTAAGAATTCAGTTGAAACAGAAACCTGCGCAGGTCCGAACCCATTAACAATGGGCTACGGGGGGGGTGGTGACGGTGCGTTCTGGTGGACGACCAGTCGCCAGCCGGTTTTGTCTTTCCGGTAAATGTTGGTACCGTAAAAGGGTGGCGGCGGTGGCGAATCGGATGGTGGTGCCAGGACAGCTTCCTCTACCTGGTGGATAGCGATATCATCCGTCTCGATCCAGCCCAGGTGTGTGATTGACAGTTGCACGCCATGACCCTGGGAGAACAGGTTGGTAAATACATCCGTAACGCCCTGGCGGCCCTGGATCATAGGGTGCATGGGTAACAGGCAACAAATGTCATCGGATTCCGCCCAAACGGACAGCAACTGGTTCAGGTCGCCTTCATCCAGGGCATCGTAAAAGGCGTCTTCGGCTTCCTGGGGGTCTGGCAGTAAACTATAAAAAGTAAAAAGGTGTCAGCGCACACTTAAGGAACCTCTGATGTGTCGTCATTGCGAGGAACAAAGTGACGAAGCAATCTGCAACTCGTTGATTCACTGGTTACGAGATTGCTTCGCTTCGCTCGCAATGACGGGCTACATGAATTAATCAGAGGTTCCTTAACCCTAAAATACGCAGAAGATGTGCTCTGACACCCCATAATATATGGCACCCCATCAAATACAGTGAATCTACTATGAGAAAACTGCTCGCAACACTTTTGTTTATTCTGTTTACTGCTGCCGCGGTTCCAACCCTGCAGGCTGACTCCATCGAGGCGGTCAGGAAGTCTGCCGGGCAGGGAGACAAGGCAAGCCAGTTCAGTCTCGGCCAGCGCTACGAAGCGGGAAAGGGCGGGGTCAAGCGGGACCTTGAGGCGGCCGCCGAGTGGTACCGCAAGGCCGCGCAGCAGGGCTATAAAAAGGCGCAGACCAATCTGGCCAATCTCTACCGCTCGGGCAGGGGTGTCGACAAGGACTATGGCGAAGCCATGCGCTGGTACCGCAAGGCCGCTGAGCAGGGCGATACCAGGGCCAAGATCAATATCGCCATGATGTATGCCAGTGGTGAGGGCGTCGACAAGGATGAGGCAGCGGCTCTGAAATGGCTCGAGGAGGCTGCCGGTGAAGGTGACACCCAGGCAATGGTTCAATTGGGGATCATCTACAGATCGGGTAAAGGCGTCGAGCAGAACGACGCCATGTCCACCGAGTGGTATCGGCTGGCCGCGGCGAAAGGGAATACGATTGCCCAGCATAATCTGGGCCTCAGCTATTACACCGGCAAGGGAACAAGGAAGAATTATGCGGAGTCGGTCAAGTGGCACCGCAAGGCAGCGGAGAAAGGCTATCCGCCCGCCGAGTACAGCATGGGCCTGCGTTATGCGAAGGGCGATGGCGTCAAGCAGAATTACAGTGAGGCAGCCAGGTGGTACCAGAAGGCGGCCAAACACGGCCACCTGAGCGCGCAGAACAATCTGGGTCTCATGTATCGCAAAGGCCAGGGTGTCAGCCAGGATTACCCGGAGGCAATGAAGTGGTTCCGCAAGGCCGCGGAGCGTGGACATACCCTGGGCCAGTATAATCTGGGCAACATGTACCTGAAGGGGTGAAGAGGCCAGGAAGGGGTTCACTAAAGCGGCGGACCACGGGCACACGGGTTCCCGGAAGGCCCTGGATTCAATGTAAGAGGAAATTCAGAAATAAATGTCAGAGTGCATTGCTTGCTTATACAGGCGGTCAATGTGCTCTGGCACGCAGGCTGCTTACACAAGCAGATTCATCAATAGATAAAGTACAATTAGCCACGGAAGAACACGGAAAAACACGGAAAAATAAAATGTCTTACCGGAATCGTTTCCGTGTGTTTCCGTGGCAGGGTTCTTGTGTAAGCACCACTCTGCTCTGACAGCCTTTAACAGTTTATACCTGCCCGGTGGCAGGCTGCTGCCGGGCTTCCGGTGTATCGCGGAACTGCAGTGCCGCCAGGCGCGCATAGAGTCCGTGTGCTGCGACCAGTTCGTCATGGTGACCACTGGCGACGATACGGCCGCGATCCATCACCAGGATCTGGTCTACCTTGCGTACCGTTGCAAGTCGATGCGCGATAATGAGTGTGGTGCGCGCCTGCATCAATTGTTCCAGTGCGTCCTGAACCAGGCGTTCGCTTTCGGCGTCCAGTGAACTGGTGGCTTCATCGAGCAGCAGCACGGCCGGGTCGCGCAGGATGGCGCGGGCGATGGCGATGCGCTGGCGTTGTCCACCGGACAGTCGCACGCCGCGTTCACCGAGGAAGGTATTGAAGCCCTGCGGTAACTGGTCCAGAAATTCCGCCGCGTGCGCGGCTTCTGCGGCGCGCCGTACGTCTGCATCGGACACTGCGGGAAAACCGTAGCGGATGTTCTCCCAGGCATCGGCGCCGAAGATGACCGGGTCCTGTGGCACCAGTGCCATGCGCTGACGCAGCTGTTGCGGATCGGTCTGACGGATGTCGATACCATCGAAACGAATCACACCGGCGTCCGGATCGTAGAAGCGCAACAGCAGTTGCAACACGGTTGACTTGCCGGCGCCCGACGGGCCGACCAGCGCCACCTTCTGGCCGGGTTGCAGCATCAGCGACAGTTCGCTGAGCGCAGGGTTATCGGGCCGCGACGGGTACCGGAAGGTGACATTGCTCAGCTGCACCTCACCACGCGCCGGTTCGGGCAATGCCACGGGCGCGGCCGGCGTGGTGATGGCGGGTTCGGTGTTGAGCAGTTCCAGCAAACGTTCGGTCGCGCCGGCGGCCCGCAGCAGGTCCCCGGCCACCTCGCTCAAGGCACCCACCGAACCGGCGACCAGCAGGGCATAAAACACAAAGGCCGAGAGCTGTCCGCCGCTGATGCGCCCGGCCAGTACATCATGGCCGCCCACCCACAACACGATACTGACAGCGACAAACGTGAACAACATCACCGTGGCCGTGAGCAGCGCGCTGATGCGGGTGCGCCGAATGGCGGCATCGAAAGCGGCCTCCACCTGCTCGCCGTAACGCAGCCGGTCAATGCGCTCGTGACAGAACGCCTGCACGGTGCGAATACCGTACAACACTTCATCGATCATGGCGCCGATATCGGCAATCCGGTCCTGGCTGCTGCGCGACAGGCTGCGCACCCGGTGCCCGAGCAGCCACAGCGGTATCACCGCCACGGGAACGCCAAGCAATACCAGCAATGCCAGCTTGCCGCTGGTGATGGTCAGCATGACCAGTCCGCCGCTGATCAGCAGTACGTTGCGCACCGCGATCGCCAGCGTCGAGCCGACCACCACCTGCAACAGCGAGGTATCCACCGTCAGGCGCGAGATGACTTCGCCGGTGCGTGTCACTTCGAAAAACGCCGGCTCCAGCTTCAGCACCCGGGCAAACACCGCCTTGCGGATATCGGCCACCACCCGTTCACCGATCCAGGTGACCAGGTAGACGCGGGCCGCCACCGAGGCCGACATCACCGTGACCACGACCAGGAACAGCAGCAGCGCCTGGTTCAGCGCCGCACCCGAGCCGCTGCTCAGGCCGTGATCGACAACCCGCTGCAGCACCACGCCGAATCCGAGTACCGCGCCAGCCGCGATCAGCAACGCGACCACCGCACCCAGCACCGCACGGCGGTAGGGTCGCAGAAAGGTGAACAGCTGCTTCAGTACGCGCAGATCGCGGCTCGGTGGGCGTTGTTCAGACAGGGTATTTTGTTTGCTTCTTGGCATAGCGCGGGATTTCAGGTGCGGGCGTGCAGCATTGTGCGCCGGCTCACGCGAGTTTGCCAGATGCCCCGGTGAATGGCATCTGACCCGAAGGGTGCTTGCTTAAGCAGTTTCATCAATATATGAAGTACAATTGGCCACGGAAGCACACGGAAAAATAAATTGTCTGACCGGAAACGGTTAAGTGTCCTTCCGTGTGTTTCCGTGGCAGGATTCTTAAGTAAGTGCCCTTCGGGTCAGACCCCGTTGATCCATTGATCTTGAAACCGCAACAGTGAGGAGAATGCAATGCAAGTTGACGAAGCAGTACGCGCACGGCGCGCAATCAAATGGTATGACGCCGGGCATCAAATGCCGGAGCAGACCTTCAGTACACTGATGGAGCACGCCATTCTCGCACCCACGGCGTTTAACATTCAGAACTGGCGCTTCGTGCGTGTCACTGATCCGGAGCAACGCAAGGCGATTCGCGCGGTAGCCTGGGATCAGGCGCAGGTCACGGACGCTTCCGAGTTGCTGGTGCTGTGCTTCGACAACAAGTCATGGGAACACGAGCCGCAACGTTACTGGTCCAAAGCGCCGCAGGAGGTGCAGGATTTCCTCGTGCCGGCGATCGATGTCTATTATCGGGACAAGCCCCAGGTCGAACGCGACGAGGGCATGCGCTCCTGTGGACTGGTCGGGATGACGATTATGCTGATGGCCGAGGAACTGGGTTACCAGAGCTGTCCGATGGACGGCTTTGATTACGAGGCGGTCGCGAACATCATCAATTTACCTGAAGACCATACGATCGCTTTCATGATTGCGATTGGCAAGGGCACCAAGGAGCCCTGGCCAAAGCCCGGGCAGCTGTCGCTGGACGAGGTTATGGTAAGCAATCGTTTTTTCATGTAGCCCGTCATTGCGAGCGAAGCGAAGCAATCTCGTAACCAGTGAATCAACGAGTTACAGATTGCTTCGTCACTTTGTTCCTCGCAATGACGATTTAAGCAGAGGTTCCTTAAATAATTTATTTAGCGACGCCGCCGCTGCCTGATTTTCATGGACAACACTTCCATGCGTCTCCAGAACCATTCAAGCGCACGCAAATGCCAGCTGCGCTGTTCCCATTCTCTGGAAGTGACTTCGACACTGTGGGTGAAATCATCCATGAACATGGCGGTGACGCTTGCAGCCATCGCCGGGTCATCGATCTCCTGGTTGGCCTCCAGGTTCCATTGCAGGTTCCAGCGGTCGTAATTACAGGAACCGATGGTTACCCAGTTATCGCAAAGCACCGTTTTGGCGTGGAAAAAGCGCGGTGTGTATTCGTAGATGCGGATGCCGCTTTTCAGCAGCCTGCCGTAATAGCGGTGGCTAGCGTGGCGCACCCCCGGGTGATCGGTCACGGGTCCCGGCAAAAGCAGGCGTACATCAACCCCGTTGCTGGCAGCGCGTTTCAGTCTTCTGCGTATGCTCCAGGTCGGGATAAAGTACGCCGTGGCAAACCAGATGCGCTGTCTGGCCTTCTTTACATGTTTGATTAACGACCGCTGTATTCCCACCCTGTGGTGGGCCTCGTTCACGGTAACCCGGCCCGTCTGGCCCTGGGTGGCAGTGGCCGGTGGCACGGCCGTTAACGTCAATGCCTGTTTAACCAGCTTGTTCCAGCTTTCTGTAAACAGCTGTTGCCAGTCGCCAAGTACCGGCCCCTGTATCGCGACCATGGTTTCACGCCAGCGCATCCCGGGTGCATGGGGGGAGTCAACTTCATCGGTGATCCCGGTGCCACCGACAAATGCAATGTTGCCGTCAACCAGCAACAACTTGCGATGATTGCGATACAGGCCGCGGTTCGTGTTTTGCCAGATGATCCTGTAGAGATTGTGCAAGGTGCTGTAGGAGCTTAACGGGTTGTAGTAAACGCTTTGAATGTTGCGGTGCGCCAGTCGCTTGCGGTCATGCGGGCCCAGTTTCTGGCTTCCAAAATCATCGAGCAGCAGGTAAATCCGCACGCCGCGTTCAGCGGCCGTCAGCAAGGCATGGATAAAGCGATCAGCGACTATGCCGGATTTGACCAGGTACATCTCCAGTAATACGGTGTGTCGGCCTGCGTCGATGGCATCGAGCATGCGCGGCAGGAACGCGGTGCTATCGACGAGAATTTCAAAGTGATTGCCTTCCCGCCACGGGAATTTATAACTCGGGTGTGAGGCCATGTATCAAGCCGGCATAATGGGTGACAGACTGGGGAGGACCAGGTTGTGATGATAACACTTCATCCAGGGTTGCCCTGATTTATTCGTCATGCAGGCGGGGCCAGGACGCAAGGGGACGATCGGAATAAAAAATAATCCCAGCGTCCGCTTTGGTGCATGATTCACACATCGGTAGCAATTAGGTAAGGTGCCAGCGCACATTTAACCCGATCATTGCAAAAAGTCTTATTGTAGGAGCGGCGTCTCGCCGCGATTCGCGCCGGGGACGGCGCTCCTACAGCACTGATTCAGAACCTCACTGGTGGTGAACTCCATGATAAGAATGAAATATTCATTTCATCCTGTAAATCATGTGGTGAAACCAACTTTCAGACCGAGATTTATGCAATTATCGGGTTAACTCTACTACAGGTAACCTATGTGCGCTGACAGCATTTATCCCCCCGGCCGGTCGGACCGCTTGCAAACGGTGTTCGATTATCACCAGGCGACCAAGCACCGCTTCGAGGCCTTCGCGCCCGGGCCAGGCTTTCTCGACTGGGCGACCCAGCCGGACCCGTTCCGCCGCTACGCGGGCGCGCGGCTGATTCCGCTGGAAACGGTAGTGCCCACCGATGAACCGCGTTTTGATGACATCTTCACACCGGGGCAGATGCCGGCCGCGGCGCCGCTGACCCTGCAAACGATTTCACAGCTGTTCTACGACAGCCTGGCGCTGTCCGCCTGGAAGAGCACCGGCGCGGCTCGCTGGGCGTTGCGCGTCAATGCCTCCAGCGGCAACCTGCACCCGACCGAGGGCTATCTGTTGTGCGGGCCCATCGAGGGGCTGTGTGAGCAGCCCATGGTTTGCCACTATGCCGCGCAGGAACATGCTCTCGAAGTACGCGCCGGGTTTGACCGCGCGCGCTGGGATAGCCTGTGCAGCGGCTTTCCCGAGCATACGTTTTTCATCGGGCTGACCTCCATTCACTGGCGCGAGGCCTGGAAGTACGGGCAGCGGGCATACCGTTACTGCATGCACGATGCAGGGCACGCGCTGGGCGCGCTCAGCATCGCGGCCGCCGGGCTGGGCTGGCAGACACGCCTGCTCGATGATCTCGGCACGGATGAGTTGGCCCGGCTGCTGGGCACAATGCAACCGCACACGAGTGAGCCGGAAGAGCCGGATATGTTGATTGCCTGTCTGCCGGCGCAAGCAGTGGACCCGTTACCGGAGTTGCCTGTCGCGGCGCTGCAAGCCTTCGAGTCGCTCACCTGGCTGGGGCGTCCCAACCAGTTAAGCCCGGCGCACGTTGACTGGGGCATCGAGGCGTTTGCGGCGCTGGTGCGCAAGCCGCGCGGGGAGTGTGCCTACGAGCCGTTTGCAGACCCGCCGCAGTCCTGGTCGCCACCGCCGCGTGCGGTTGCGCTGCGCCCTGTGGTCCGCCAGCGGCGCAGTGCCGTGGCCATGGACGGGCAGACCCGCCTGTCGCGCGCGGATTTCTACCGCATGCTGGACCGGACCCTGGCCGTGACAGGCAGAGTGCCGTTCAACACGCTTCCCTGGAAGTCGCAGCTGCAGCTGGCGCTGATGGTGCACCGGGTGGACGATATCCCCCCGGGGCTGTACCTGCTGGTTCGCGATCCGGCGCAGACGGCGGTGCTCGAGCAGGCGTTCACTCAGGCCGACCCGTGGCACAAGCCGCCGGGCTGCCCGGAGCAGTTGCCGCTGTATTGCCTGATCGAGCGGGATACCCAGGCCGCGGCCCGGGAGATTTCCTGTCGACAGGACATCGCCAGTGACGGCTGCTTCAGCCTGGCGATGCTGGCCGGGTTCAGCGGCCCGCTGGAACGCTACGGTCCGTGGTTTTATCCGCGCCTGTACTGGGAGGCCGGCATGATTGGCCAGCTGCTCTATCTCGAGGCCGAGGCGGCCGGCATCCGCAGCACGGGCATCGGTTGCTTCTTCGATGATCCGATGCACGAGGTGCTTGGGTTGGCAGACTGGTGCTTTCAGGATATTTATCACTTCACCGTGGGCGGCGCGGTGGAAGATACCCGGCTGAGCACGCTGCCCGCCTATGAATGACGGGGGCGGAAATGGCCGGGTTCAGATCCCGGTTTTTCAGGTGATCCAGTTGCTGATCGGGTAGGCGCGAAGCGTTGTAATCCGACAGCGGGTGCGTCGGATTACACTGTCGCTAATCCAAGCTGCGAGCTGACTTCGGATCTGATCTTTTATTAAGGCGCGAATGCCGGCTGATACGTTACCAGCAAATCAGACAGTTCAATTATTCCATCGGGGAAAAATAAAAGGGAAAAATAAAAGGTGTCAGGAACCTTATTGGTACTCGATGCAGTAGAAAATGCTTATAGAAAAAAAGGTTCCTGACACCTTTTCGCTGATGCGCATAAAAAGGCGGGGTCAATAACAGCACTGGCGTTATGCCGGCTGTCATCGACCCCGCAAAGACGCGCAGGGGTTACTCGCCTTCAGTTGTACCCGCTGCCGGTGCAGGCATCGTATACGCGTCATACTCTCCACGGTTAAGCTGACCGTTGCCATCCGCATCAAGTGTGCTCCACTGTGCAGTAATTCCCGGCAGGGATTCGGCCTCAACGACACTCAGTGCATCGTCGTTGTTCGCATCCAGGTCACTGAATTGAATCACGGTGGCCTCTTCGGCGACGGCGACACTGCTCAGGGCACCGAGGATAACTGCTGCAAATACTTGTTTTTTCATCACACTCTCCAAAATTGACTTGAAAAATATTCCATTGGGATGGTTTGCGCACATGCGCACAAACTAGTGAGCAAAATGCGGGCCAGTTCGCAGGAAGCCGATGAATATCAGCCTTGTACCGTTCTTCTTTGCCATAGCGTCTTGTCCGGCCCGGTTAACCGGGCCGGATTTCGTCGGGATGTAACGACAGTATTTCTGTTGACAAACGTAATTATTGAAAATACCTGCCGAAGCTCTGTCTCCGTACGGAGACGATGAGTCATTGTCTGGCGTTTATGCGCCCTGCAATTCAAAAATGGAACGAGGGCGGCGGGTATAACTCCAGACCCTGTGAGGTTCACCCCGTCAAA
>CAMYIO010000161.1 GCA_947258515.1 uncultured Ectothiorhodospiraceae bacterium | reverse complement strand
GACAGGGGTAGATATTATGGCCACGGAATCCACGAAAGAACACGGAAAAATAAAAGATAGTCTGGAAATATTTTCGTGTTCTTTCGTGGATTCCGTGGCGATTAAATAATAAAACTGGCAGTCAGCTTATTTCTACTTGCGTGGGAAATAGTCAATAATGTCCTGTACGCCGGGTTTGCGCGCACGCCAGGATACCCGACAGTGCCAGGTGCAGGCGATCGACCACGTCTTCGATCTCATGGATCTGCACCAGTCTGACCCGCTACGCTATCCGCACCTTCTACAGAGTAGCGCACACGGACGTTACGACATCCTGTTCGCTTTTCCGGGTGACAGCCTGGTGCTGGATATTGACGGAAATGTAACAGCACCGGACGGTGCGAACACTCCCGGGAGTGATTTTCTGACGGCGCTCGATGACTGGTGGCGGCAGCAGGGAACAGTGGCTCCTGTCAAGGCAGAGCTGCCCTTCAGCGGTGGCTGGTTTGTCTACCTGGGTTATGAACTGGCAGGACAAATAGAGCCGTGCCTGCAGCTGCCAAAATTAAAGGGTGCTTTACCGGTCGCCATCGCTACCCGTTTCAGGTCGGCGGTAATACGTGATAATGAAAGGCGGCAGTCATACATCGTTGCTGAACACGGGCAGTCAACAGCCGTTGCCCGTATCCTCGATGCTATTGCATCCCTGCAAGGTTCATTGACAGATGACGCGGCATCGGTGGCATCTGTGCATGAAGATGATCCGCAGGATTATCTGGATGCGGTTGAGCGGATACATCGTTACATTCGCGAAGGCGATGTCTTCCAGGTGAATCTTTCCAGACGCTGGGGAATCACGCTGCAACAGACTGTCGGAGCGGCCACGCTGTTTAACAATCTTGCCCGGCACAATCCCTCACCGTTCGCCGGCATGGCAACCTGGGAGGGCGTGTCGATTATCAGTTCTTCCCCGGAGCGTCTGGTGCGTGTACGTGACGGCAGGGTCGAGACACGCCCGATCGCCGGCACACGCCCGCGTAGTGAAATATCGGCATCGGACAGGGCCTACTCGGAGGAGTTGCTGGCGCACCCCAAGGAACGCGCCGAACACATTATGCTGATCGATCTTGAGCGTAATGATCTTGGCCGCCTGTGTGTGCCGGGTACGATTGAGGTCAACGAACTGATGGTGCTCGAGTCCTATGCGCATGTGCACCACATTGTTTCTAACGTGCGCGGACGTCTGCGCGAGAATGTTTCACCGGGCGAGGTAATCCGGGCAGTTTTCCCGGGTGGTACCATTACCGGTTGTCCCAAGGTGCGTTGTATGCAGATTATTGCCGAGCTTGAACAGATTGCGCGTGGCGCCTATACCGGCTCCATGGGTTATATCAACCGTGATGGCAGTATGGACCTGAATATACTGATACGCAGCATGGTCTGTCAGGGGAACCGGCTGGAGTTACGCGCCGGGGCCGGCATTGTGGCGGATTCAGATGCACAGGCCGAACTGGAGGAAACCCGTGCCAAGGCACGCGGACTGTTACGCGCCCTCGGGCTGGATGAAGCATGATGGCTGATGCGCTGCGGGTGCTGGTGAACGGCAAACCGCTTGACTGTATATCGACGTCAGATCGCGGCCTGCTCTACGGTGATGGCCTCTTCGAAACGATTGCCGTCTCAGGCGGCCGGCTGTGTCACTGGGCGCGTCATCTGCAGCGGCTGCAATCCGGGTGTGAGCGCCTGGGGATAGAGGCGGTGAATGCTGCACAGCTGGCAGAGGAATGTCGTTCACTGGTACAAGCATCGCAGCAGGCCGTCATAAAAATCATCATTACCCGCGGCTGTGGTGGCCGGGGTTACCGTGTGCCTGAACGACCGCGGCCCACACGCGTCATACAAGTGCACGACTGGCCGGACTATCCGGCAAGCTGTGCAGAGCGTGGCATCAAGACAAGGATTTGCCATGCCCGGCTGGGACAAAATGCCTCTCTGGCAGGCATCAAGCACCTCAACCGGCTCGAGCAGGTACTGGCGAGCCGGGAATGGGACAGCCCGGACATCAGGGAAGGATTGATGCTGGATACTGACGGGCACCTGGTGGAAGGCACCATGAGTAATGTTTTTATGGTGAAGGGCGGGATATTGATGACACCTGACCTGACGCTCTGCGGTGTTGCCGGTATCATGCGCGCACGTCTGCTGGAGCTGGCGCAACGGCACTCGATAGAAACCGGAATTCAGCCTGTAGATCCGGATACCTTGCTGCAGGCTGACGAGGTATTTGTCTGTAACAGCCTGATCGGTATCTGGCCCGTCATCGGGGTTGATGAACATGCATTTACAAAGGGGCCGGTTACCGCAAACTTGCAAACTTTGCTGCTCGACGAACCTGTGTCTCAGTAGACAGATAAACATGTTTAACACCTATGACAACACATAATCCGCAAAAAACCGGTATGCGAACATTCCTGTTCCGCCTGTTTATCATGGCGACACTTGCTGCGCTGTCGGTCGCCGCCATTACCCTGGTTCGATTTCAGCAATTCCAGGACACCGCGCTCAACCTGCCGGCCGATGGCCTGATCTATAACATGCCTGCCGGTGCTTCCCTGAACCAGCTCGCCCATGACCTGGAGGCGCGCGGGATTATCCAGCATCCCCGTTTCCTGATGCTGCTTGGCCGTCAAATGGATGCGGCCACCCGTCTGCAGGCAGGTGAGTACGACCTGGTTCAGGGAGTGATGCCACGGGACTTGCTGGAAATACTGGTTGCCGGCAAGGTCATTCAGCATGAGTTGACACTGATTGAAGGGCATTCGTTCAGGGAGATGCTGCAGCGGGTACATGCCAACCCGATAATGGAGCACACGTTAATCGATGTGAATGATGAGGAGATTATGACTGCACTCGGTCAACCGGGGCAGCATCCCGAAGGACGGTTTTTGCCGGATACCTACCATATAACGCGTGGCACCACCGACCTGGAATTCCTGCAGCGCGCCTACCGCGCGATGGCTGCCCGGTTGCTGACGGAGTGGGAAGGCCGCGCGGAGGGGCTGCCATTCAAGACAGCCGATGAGGCCCTGATTCTTGCGTCCATTGTGGAAAAGGAAACCGGGGCGCCTGATGAGCGACCGGCGATTGCCGGTGTCTTTGTGCGGCGCTTGCAGAAGGGCATGCGCCTGCAGACTGATCCAACCGTGATCTATGGTATCGGTGAAGCCTATGACGGCAATATACGCAAACGCGATTTACTGAAGGATACGCCGTACAATACCTACACCCGTGAGGGTCTGCCGCCTACACCGATAGCCATGCCGGGTGTTGAGGCGATTCACGCGGTTATGCATCCGGCGACGGGCAAGAGCCTGTATTTTGTGGCGATGGGCGAGGGCAGGCATTATTTCTCCACCAACCTCAAGCAGCACAATCTTGCCGTGGACAAGTTTCAGAAAAAAAAGAAAGGGATCACGCTTCCCCCGTCAGGGCAATAACCATGAAAGGCAAGTTCATCACGGTAGAAGGTATAGAAGGTGTGGGTAAAAGCACCAATATCGAATTTATCCACCAGCAACTGCTGGCAGCAGGCAAGGACGTCGTGGTGACGCGGGAACCGGGTGGAACCCCGCTGGGTGAGGCAATACGTGGCCTGTTGCTCGACCCTGCCTACACAGGAATGGATTCTACGTGTGAACTGCAACTCATGTTCGCAGCACGCGCCCAGCATCTCGCGCAGGTGATCTGGCCGGCACTCGATCGGGGGCAATGGGTATTGTGTGATCGTTTTACCGATGCAACCTATGCCTACCAGGGCGGCGGGCGCGGTATCGATACGGGCATAATTGCCCGCCTGGAAGATCTGGTACAGGGCGACTTCCGCCCGGACATGACACTGCTGTTGGATGTGCCGGTCGAGGTTGGGTTATCACGAGCAGGCAAGCGAGGTGAACTGGATCGTTTTGAACAGGAACAGGTCGAGTTCTTTGAACGTGGTCGCCAGGCTTATCTTGATATGGCCCAGACCTATCATGGCCGTTACCGGATCATCGATGCATCCCGGCCGCTGACCGAGGTACAGTCACAGTTGCAGAGTCTCATAAGCCTGTTTATGCACGATTACACGGGCTGAATGGCAGATGCGGCCAGCAAAGATGATAGGCATCATGCTGCTGTGGCTGGCAGCCTGGCAGTCTCCAGCAGCAGATCTGCAGGTCACTATCGGGGTGCTGGCACATCGCGGTGTCGATACTGCGATCGAGATGTGGAGCCCGACCATCGCCTACCTGGAAGAACATATCAGCGGGCGAAAATTTCGGCTCATGCCCCTTGATCTCCAGGAGATGTCGGAGGCACTGTCAGGCGGTGAACTCGACTTCATCCTGACCAACCCGGGGAATTATGTCGAGCTCGAGGCAGGTTACGGTATCACACGCATTGCTACCCTG
>CAMYIO010000160.1 GCA_947258515.1 uncultured Ectothiorhodospiraceae bacterium | reverse complement strand
GGTGGTCTTCAGGCCAATCTCCTCCACCTTGTGGCATTGGACGCACTTCTCGGGAGAACTTCCGGTAAATACGCTGTGGCAGGCGAAGCAGTCGGTGGTGAGTTCCAGGTGAGCGTCAATTAGCTTGCCTGGACTGACCATCAAATGGGGATAAATGAACACCAGCAGCAATACTGCTGCCAGGTTGGCTACGACGATAGCCAAAATGGTCTTGCTTTTCATTGCCACTCCCAGAACAAAAAGATGCTGAGGATATGGGTTATGCTGAGGACTGCGAATACCAGTGTGATCGGAAGATGCACTGTCCGCCATTTTTTCATCACATCCAGTGTTGTGGCATCCCAGAAGAGTTTCTTTTCAACGGCCTCATCGGTCAGACCCCGCTGGGTGTAGCTTTCTTTCTTCTCTGCCACGAAACGACGCGAACGGTCGAGCAGATATTTACCGGTCATGCCGCTGATAACATTGACCATCATGGCGGTGAGTGCCAGCCAGGGCAGGATGGTGTACACATGCACCCCTGCATGCACCAGGATCATGAGAGCACCCAGCCAGGTCAGGGTCTCATGCAGGATGAGTAGAACCCTGGGTTTACCCACAGTGATGAGTTTGCACTTGCGCATGGAGTAGAAGAACGACAGCAGTATCAGGATGGTGCCGGGTATACCCAGATAGCGTCCGATCCACACCAGATCGAACAGATGTAGCAGTGCATCGATAATCATGGTCGAGGCAGAAGCGCCCCGAACATTCCCAGAAACGGGAGGACTTCCTTGCGAATGAGGGAACGTTCCATAATCGTCTCTATGCGACCAATGTGAGGTCGCTCTTGGGGGTTGTGATGCACAGCAGGCAATGGCCGGAATCCATGTCGGCATCGGGCGCCTGATTATAATCCACCTCGCCGGCCGCGAGGCCAGTCTGGCAGCTCCCGCAACTGCCGGCCCGGCAACCCGACTCCACCTCGATCCCCTGGGACTCGGCGAATTCCAGCAGCGAATCGGCACCCGGATCCCAGGGGATGCTTTTGCCAGACTTGCTGAAGGTAATGGTGAAGGCCTGGAAAGCTGTCTCTCCTTTCGTTACCTGTCGAGTAAGATTCTCATGCTTAATGAGCGATGCAGGCCCGAAGGATTCGTAGTAGATATCATTGGTAGCGACACCCCATTCCGCCAGTGCGGGGACCAGTGTCTCCATCATCTGCCTGGGACCGCAAACATAGAACTGGTAGCGCATCAATTTAAGGGTGGAACGCAGCAACTGGAGATCTATCCGGCCTCTGTGGTGATAGTCAACGCCTTCCACATCTTTCTCGGTGGGGTTGCTGTAGCAGACCTGGAGGTGGAAGTTGGGATGTGCCTGCTGCAACGACTCCAGGTGTCCCTTCATAACGTGCTCGGCACTGTTGCGCACCCCGTAGTATAACCAGACCTCCCTTGGAGTTTCGCTGGACGATGGGCAGGGGCTCGTCCACCATTAGATGAAAATGGCCGGATGTCATCTTCAATGACCCGGCGCTTAACCAGGAACTCCTTGAATCCATCCCAGGCGGGTTCCGTGGTGGCAAATTCCATCGCTGTGCCAGCGACCGGCGATTCGCCCGGAAGTGATTCCAGATCCCGGAATTTTCGTCTCTGACGAAAGATCCCTATGCCCATCAGCACCGCAACCTGCACCACTACAAAGGCAAAGATGATAAACGCTAAAGTTCCGGTACCCATCACGACTACTCCGCAGCTATCAGATTCTCATCAGATATTTTGGCTTATAGAACACTACACATAGACCAGCACCGTCACCACAGCAAGCAGGAAAAGGATGCTCATAGTGTAATATCCCACATAACAATCTGCTCTTCGTTCACCTATTGGACTCCACCACCATGTTGACACTCGGAGCGTTCCGCCGATGGAACCGGATCCTGGTGAATGATTATGTCGGCGTCGGTAAACGTTTCACGGATCGCCGCGTCCACCTCGTCGGTAATGGTGTGTGCTTTGGCCAGTGGTAGATTCGCGTTGAGTTCGACATGAAGCTGGATGATCTGCGTGCGCCCAGATTGACGCGTACGAAGATCATGAACCCCAAGCACCTGCGGATGCGATAGTGCAATCTGATGGACGCGATCCCGGACCTCTGTGGACAGCTCACGATCCATGAGTTGATGGAAGGCTTCAAACCCGATGTGCCAGGCACCGTAGAGAATGAAGAGGGCAACCCCAATAGCGAACACCGGATCCAGACCGGGCCAGCCGTACACAGCCAGCACCAGCGCCACGATGATGCTCACGTTGGTCAGAAGATCACTCATGTAGTGCAGCGAATCGGCTCGAATCGCGGTCGACCCGGTTCGCTGAATGACGTATCGCTGTATCCCGACAAGTACGAGCGTGGCTATCACCGAAAACGCCATGACCCAGATGGCCACTGAGACGTTTTGGAGTGCTCGGGGGTGCTGCAAGCGCTCGGTGGCGTGGAGGATGAGAAATACCGCAGAGCCCGCTATGAAGGTCGCTTGTGCCAATCCGGCAAGCGACTCCGCCTTACCGTGACCGAAGCGGTGCTCCCCATCCGCAGGCATCAGTGAATAGCGGACCGCAAACAAGTTAATCAACGAGGCGGCCGCGTCCATCAGGGAATCGATCAGTGAGGCCAGCACACTCACTGATCCGGTAACCAACCAGGCCACAAATTTTGCTGCGATCAGCGTCATCGCGGTTGCCACCGACGCATAGGTCGCCAGTCGCAATAGGCTTGCCGTGCTTTGGCTTTTGTTCAGCATAGGTTAACAGCCTTCTCTTTGCGTTCGCGAGATTCAGTCTAAGGTGTCTCTGAGCCTTCCGTGATGATGTTCACGTTGCCGTGTGTGTTCCGGATGCGTGTGTGGTCTTTGTCGCCGATATCCAGCTCGATGCCGTTCTGAGACTGTGCAACTCGATACCACACGTCACGGGCATCCATGACAGTCTTGACACTAGGTGTCTTTGTGGCAATGAACCTTGATATGCATCAAGAAATATCCGTAAAGGGCACCCAGATTGTTTTTGTAAACGTCCGTATTCGCTGCGTAGTGCCGTTGAGAATTCGTGTCTGAATGACGGGGACGGGTCGGTTACAGCCGATGGCAACCTGCCTAGGGAAGGTCCGAGAACAGTACTTTCCGGAAGTAGCCGCTGAGACGTTCAAGGTCCTCTATGGCGCCCTTTCCAGACGTTAAGTCGTTGATAATATTAGCAGTGACTGTGCGACAGGAACGCCCCAGGTAGATGCCGTCCGATGATCGGTAATATTAGGATCGGGTGAATGTCCTGGATGTGAGTCTGAAACGCCATGCCACTGAGCAGGAGACAAGAGTAAAGAACGACACCCCATCATTCAGGAACCAGGAGGCATGTAACATAATCAAGTAACACAATCCATGCAGACAGTTTCTGCTAAATCTTCTGCACGCTCGATTCGTAACAGTTTTTCAATCAGTTACTACATTGCTGAGTTTATGTGATGTGATTTTTGCTGAGAGTGGGGATACGTGAATCTGAGGTTTATTCAATAAAAGATACGTTCGCCGAAACTTTAAATATATGACTGCCCCTCAGCCAAATTGCATCCATATAATTATTTCTGATGGTGTCCACATCGCGCTACCCTTGCGTAACGGATTTGATATCTGCGTCTTCGGGGCTGGTAAAGCGGCTCGCGCAGGAAGAAACAAGTCGCTCCCTGAGGTCTTTCTGTACCTTTCTGCGTAGTTTTTTGGATGCTGTTTTCGTATTAATGAAATCTATATCTACAGCCCCACTTGGTGCCACCCTGATGACGGTCGCGCCGATTCCTCTACTTCTCACCATGGTATCGTTTCCTATCATTCTGACCTTTGGGATCCACTTGCCAAACTCGTAGTCTACCTGTACGCCGGAACGCTGTGGCCTGTGTCCGTGTACAACAATATCGATCTTCAACTGCGCAAGGACAGCACCAACCACTCGTCCCTGTTTCTTATAGTAGTGGCTCGCATCCGCCACATCATAGAGCAAATAGTGTGTTCGCCGTCTTTCTCTTTCATAGGAATATTGCCTCATGGCGCTAACAGATATGAATGCTTTTTTATAATGATCAGTATTAAAACAATTCAGGTCTTTTCCCGTTACCTGCTTATAGTGCAGCAATGTTTGCAAGAATTCGAGTGTCGGATAGCCATGTATGAAAAGGATAGGACCGACGACGTAGAATAAATCCAGGCTCTCGATGAACTCGTTGAGCCAATGGACCTGTTCCGCCCGCATTCCGTATTTTTCACCTGTCATGATCTTTTGCCATATTTCCTGCTCATGATTGCCCACTATGAGCTTGACATGACATCCCTTTGCGAGGGCGTCTTGCTGAAGAAGTTGCCAATACTCCACAACAGAAGGGTCAGGATTCTTCTTGTCAATCATGTCACCGGTATGAAAGATGCTTATCCCTTCCAGATTGTCTGTGAGCTCATCTTTCTCGTTGAGGATTCCGGCAAAACGCAACGTATTCTTGAGCGAGTTCATGCAGTTATCGGTATCTGAGAACACAATACATCGCCCAGAAAAAGCTGGTCGCTCTGCGCGGTTGCCAGGTTCCATCGGTGGGTCAATTACTCTCCTTCTTTCAGATAAACCGAAGGTTCTGGCGATGCTCTTAATTACCCCCATAAGCCAGGAAAAAAAACCTGGCGCCGTGTTTTCGGATATGCGCATTAAGTTACTCAGAATATCCTTTTTACCTAGATGCAACATCTTCTCTTTCCCGGGCTACGAATAGTGTTCGCGGGATTGTTCCTGCTTTGACTGATGCAACCATTAACGTGCTCTCAAAACAGAAGGTCAATATCCTGCGGAGCTCGCTACGAGCCAGGGAAGTCGGGGGACGGTAATCATTAAAAATCACTGTAGAATAATAAGAGCCATTTCCCCTTAAGTCCACGGTTACTGAACAGCCTTTCGCCTCGTTTTTTCGCCGTGATCGATGCAAAATTCTACTGAATTCTGTCGCCCTCGTTTGAATATTTCCGCGCTTGACGTTCACTAACGTAATTGATCAAGTTCTTTTCAACACTCCTTTCTACTAAATGCCTCTTGTCAGGCTCACGCTGATTTCCTGACACTAGCTGCCTGATCAAGCCACTACGCCCAAGTGATATCATTTAGCTCGCAATCGATTCTCATCATTTTTGACCGTTGTGAATATCGGTGAGAGTTGTAATCGCACCCACTATGGTTCTAACTGGGCGGTTTCCATGGGTAAATCCATTTTTATGTTTTATAGCCGACTGTAAGTAATAATAAATACCAGGATAACTCCTTGAATCACAGTCCAGGGAAAAGGTTCGGCCAGGACCGCTCCCCTGCTCTAGTTCCCCACGTTACTCAATAAGTTACTTGCTGGAATAACTTGATCGCTGCCACTTTTGCCGACAGTTGGTAGATACCAGCGGTAATTCTTTACTTCTGATTAACCACTGTTTTTCTCTTCACTCACTGCCCTTAAAATCAAATAATCCTGATGTAAGCTTCATCTTTTAAGAGATGCAGAGTGAGCCGACATACGGCAAGCCTGATCAATGATAGTGCGCTACGAAACATGAAGACCCTTTGATTCGCCATTGTATTGACGCCCCCTTCAACTCCGACCAGTTTGACCATCTGGCTCAGTGCCTATAATTTCTGACGCTATGTCAGAATTCAAAAGATCGTTATCCAGGCCGCGGGTGACTCCGCAACCAATACCCAAGATCGGTAAATCCGAGCGCACGCGTGCAGCAATCCTGGATGCGGCACTCGAATTTATCTGGTCGCATCCGTTTCGCGACCTCTTGCTTGGGCTGCGCCTCTAACCGGTTCGCGTAGTCCCAACTCAGGGCCTTGTGCTTGCTGGCGTTGGCCTTGATCTTGGTGCCATCCAGGC
>CAMYIO010000159.1 GCA_947258515.1 uncultured Ectothiorhodospiraceae bacterium | reverse complement strand
GCGGTCACCGGCAGCATGACGGGTGTCCTCGACGAAGCGCGCAAACATCCCCCGGGTAACCTCGGTGCGCATCATCCAGAAGCCGCGCATCTCGACCTCACGCAGTGGACGCTCATCCGCCTGTCCACTGCCGCTGCTGTCTCCCATTTGAAATCGACCCTTGGGAATCCACACCATTTCAAGCGGGAAGGGAGCACTGATAAAGCGGGCCACGATCTGGTCATGCTGCGCAGCGGTTTTCAGGTGCTCGTCCGCGCGGCTTGCGGGAGTCAAGAGCAGGAGCCCGCTGCAGAAAACAATGCACACAGCGATCGACACGGTGTTGCTTTGCGCGCGGGCAGCTGTATACATAGATAAGAAACAGTCCGTCACCATTCAGCGTGGGCCTCGGTAATTCCCCTAAGGTCGCCCGTGGCATCCTTGAATAGCGCCGCCAGCAGGATCATTGAGGGGAGGCTAAAGCAGGTTTTTCGAACACCATGAAATGCTGTGTCGGCAGGAAATCCCTGGTTTCGACCCAGTCCAGGCCGACGGCCTGCATCTCGCTGATGGCCTGTTGCTGTGTCATCTTGTGCAAGGGCTTGATGTCCAGGCGCTGGTCCTCTCCCCGATACTCAAGGAGAAACACTCTGCCGCCTGGACGCAGGGAGCGGACAATGCCACGCATCATCTCAAAGGGATAAGCAAATTCGTGGTAGGCATCCACGAGCAATACCGCATCAACAGTGCCTTCCGGCAACTTCGGGTCGTCGGGTTCACCCTGCAGCGGTATGACGTTTTCCAGTGAACGACGCTGCATCTGCTCGCGGATGATGTCCAGCATTTCAGGCTGAATATCCACGGCATAGACCCGGCCGGCCGGGACCAGTGCCGCCATGCGGAAAGTAAAATAACCGCTACCCGCGCCAATGTCGGCGACTACCGCATCGGTTGTCAGCTGCATTGCCTGCACGGCGCGGTCGGGAGCCTCTTCCCGGGCTCTGGAGCGTCTCTCCAACCACCATGCAGCCCGGTGCCCCATGACTTGCGCAATCTCACGCCCGAAATAATACTTGCCGGTACCATCCCGCGTCGGGGTGGCATAGGTATAGCCCGCATCAGCCAATTGCGGCGCCCGGGCAAGACCGATGCCCGTGACCAGCAATGCACAGAGTGCAAAGACGATGAATCTTCCCGCGGAATGCATGCTGCTATTTCTCAGTACACGCCGCTTGGCAACGGCTCGATGCACGGCCTGACGATGGCTTCGGGCAGTGGAAAGATTGGCAGGATGTCGATTGATTGGCCATGTGGTGTGCAGGACGGATGATTACTCACTGGGCACCTCGCGGCTGTGATGCTCAGTGTCATAGCGCCGCAGGATCTCGAGGTCCACGGTCTCCAGTACTGCCTCGTGGGTCGCCTTCAGGATCACAGGTGGTGCGACCCCGGCCTGTAGCGCCTGCAGCCAGCGATCGATACACAGGCACCACTGGTCACCGGGGTTCAGCCCTGGAAAGTCATAGGCTGGAAGCGGGGTGATCAGATCGTTGCCTTGCGCGCAGGAAAAGTCGAGAAATTCTCGAGTGACCCGGGCGCAGAGCAGGTGTTTGCCAACATCCTGCTGCCCTCTGCTGCATGCGCCATCACGGCGGTAGCCGGTTGCGGGATCCAGTCCGCAGAGCTGCAAGGGTTGTCGCAATACGTTGAGCGCTTCGCTCGTTGCGTCGGTCATCTTGCTACGCCACTGAGATTTTATGAAAAACACAACGCATCGCATTCGACTCCCGTTTATCCACGAGGAGACGACGCTCGCTGCTGGGGGGTCGACACCGGCAGGAACTCTGGCTGCGCTGGTCGTTTTACCGGTATGACGGCAGCGGTCATCCAGCAATCATTGAACTTGCCCCCGCTCTGGCGCTCGAGTACCCACTGGTAGGCGCTTACCTCACCCTCCGTGTTGGTGATGATCACTATCTGCCGGGCCTCTTTGTCAGAAACCACCACCGGGCCATAACGTGCGCTGCGATGATTGAGCAGCTGTTTGTAGGATGCAGAGTTCAGCATTGCGATGAATCGGTTGAGGGGGCCGGTGAAGCCTTTATTACCTGGCGAGGCAAAACCATAGGTCAGCACGATGCCTTCATTCAGCTGACTGTTGTTGCGCAGTGCCTCGACCTGGATGCGAACCACCGCAGACGGATCAAGCTCCGGTGAAGGCATGTGATCAAGCGGTTGCGATGACGCCGCTGTCGACAGTGTTGCGAGGATGGCAAGTGAAAGGCCTGCAAGGTGACTGATTAGCAATTGTTCCACGGCGCAAATTTCCTCGAGACGTTGCAGTAGTTGACAGCAGTATTCCTGAGACACTGCGTAATGACGACAGTTCCGCTTGAATAGATTTGATCGGCACAGGGAGCAGGGGGAACCATGGTCAGACATTTAACCGTCTGGGCATTTCGAGTCTGCTACTCACCAGCGAGCTGTTTGCTCAATGACACCGCTGACCGATGCGCATTAAAAGGGCGGCGTGCAGGGATGCACGCCGCTTTCCGTTACATTGCAGGTATCAGGACGCTGTCGATGATATGAACGATGCCGTTCGATGTTTCAATGTCTGCACTGACCACTGAGAGTGAATCGATTGACACGGTCTGTCCCTGAACCGTCTTCAGCTCGCGCTGCTGCAGAATATCCGCTGCGTTCACCCGACCTGGAACGACATGGTAAGTGAGCACGGCAACGAGTTTCTCCTTGTCGGCCAGCAGTCCATCCAAAGTCCCCGCGGGCAGTTTGTCAAATGCGGCATCTGTGGGTGCGAACACCGTGAAGGGCCCGTCACTACGCAGTGTGTCATACAGATCGGCCTCAACAACGGCCTTGATGAGCGTGTCGAAGTCTCCTGCTGCAGCGGCTGTCTCGATAATATCCGGACCCCGGGCAGGTGGCAGCTGTTTTTCTGCTGCCCTCATGGTTTTCTTTGGCTGTGCTTTCTGCTGTGTGTATTTTTCCGGCACCTGTGAGTGAGAGTATTGTTCTTCGTATTGATATGCAGGATAACCGTATGATTGCCTGGGAACAGGATGGCGATACATATTGTAAGCGTGCATGGGTTTCATGTAGCCGTGGTGGCCATAGGTTTTTTTCATGCACATGTTTGCATTTGCGGCACTACTGATAGTGCCGAGAGTCAGGGCGCAGGTGCTGTAGACAAGTAGCTGTTTGATCCTCTTTTTTGCATGTGTCATCTGTATTCCTCTTGAAAAACGCTGTGAACGAATGGTGGCGGGTATTCAATGTCTTGAGTTTCTTTTGCAGCTGAATTTCTCCATGGCCTGTGCGATCTTGCACAGTAGTGAGAAATTCCGCTTCCGATTTAGTTCAACAAGTCCTTCACAAAATATTTTATATGCCTCGCAGGGCAGTTTATGAACTGGTGCCTGCCAGCAGGGTTGTGTTGCGCATCTGAGTGTGCCTAGAAAAGATAGTTCCTCATATGACGGCTCTGCGGGGCTATACTAGGTATCAATAACTACAATAGTCGATTGGAGAAGGGTGTGGACCTGAAAGATACCGCGCAGATCAAATGTCGCCACTGTGCTGATCTGGCACAGCTGGATTTCGATTTCACATACGCCTTCCAACCGATTGTCGATGTCAAAGAGGGTTGTATATTTTCCTATGAAGCGCTGGTTCGCGGGGTAAACAACGAACCTGCAGGCGATATCTATCAGCAGGTTAATCAGGACAATCTCTACCGTTTCGACCAGAGTTGCCGTGTCAAGGCCATCGAGCTGGCAACCCGGCTCGGCATCGACTGCCGGCTCAATATCAACTTTTTCCCCAATGCCGTATATCAACCGGAACTTTGTATACGCAGCACCCTGGAGGCAGCAAATGCATACAGCTTTCCCATCGAAAATATTGTGTTCGAGGTTATTGAGGGGGAGGTGATCCGCGATCAGGCGCACCTGGCCAATATTATCAATTGCTATAAGAAACAGGGCTTCAAAACGGCCATCGACGATTTCGGTTCAGGTTATGCAGGCCTTAACCTGCTTGCCGAATATCAACCCGACTTCATCAAGCTGGACAGACAACTGGTCACAGGCATCCATCGAAATCCCGTGCGCCAGGCAATTGCACGCGCCGTTATCATGGTCTGCAAGGACTTGCATATCGACTTGCTGGCCGAAGGTGTAGAGGAGATTGCCGAAGTGGCGTGGTTTGTTGACCAGGGTGTGGAACTGTTTCAAGGCAACTACTTTGCCGAACCCGGGTTCGAGAGCCTGCCCACTGTACCGGCGGAGTGCTTGAACATCAGCTAAAACTGCGTTTGTCCGGACGTCACTTGCCCGGCCATCATCACTGGGCGCTTCGCGACCAATCTTGCTATTCCCTGGTAGCCACTGAAGCGCAGAGTTGGTGAAAAAAGAAAGACCGCGTCTACTCTATGACAATAGGAGTTTAAGGGGTCAGAGTACTTGAATATTAGCCTGTAGACTGCTTATAACGCTCACTGCGCCGATCCCCTCCATGTGCCTACTTCTTTACTCTACGCGCTAGGGAGCCTCTGATTAATTCGTCATTGCGAGGAACAAAGTGACGAAGCAATCTGTAACTCGTTGATTCACTGGTTACGAGATTGCTTCGCTTCGCTC
>CAMYIO010000158.1 GCA_947258515.1 uncultured Ectothiorhodospiraceae bacterium | reverse complement strand
GGTTTCTTCTGCCCTTGCCACGGTTCCAAGTTCGACCTCGCAGGACGCGTGTTCAAAGGAGTGCCGGCTCCGACCAACCTGCGGGTGCCGCCGCACCGCTTTGTCAGGGATGATCTCCTCGCGGCTATAGCCGAACATGCGTTCAGTTTGTTCGTTGACAATGGCTATTTCGCCGCTGTCGTCCACGATGATCATTGCGTCGGGCGCGGATTCGAGCAATATCCTGAAGTAGGCATCACGGTGCTGCCGGGCGAGCGCGCTGATCGCATCCAAAAACGGTTGCTGGTCAAAGACGGCGGGCTCCAGATCCGGAGTCAGCAACATCAGACCACGCTTCGCCTGCTCCGCGAGTGCCTGTGCCATGGCACGCACATCTTCACGGCGATGCAGTGTGAATTCGATCCGGTCTATACCCAGTTGCATGCTGGCGATATCCAGCTCTTTGGCAGGTACAGGATTCTCAGTGCTTGTATTCATCAGCTACCCCCCGGTTACCAGCAAACACTCCCTGACAGTCTCCACTGTTAATTATAGCTCATCGAGAATAATTGATATGATACCCAGTACGACTTTAGTTCAATAGCCGACTGGAACAATCGGGACCATCATATGATCAGGGGTGTAGAAACAGAAACCGGACCCGAAATGGACGACAGAAGAAAAACAGCCGAGAGGCGCGCTAACGATCAACAGCAGGATAGCCTGTTCAATTGCAACAAGCGCACCCAGCCGGATCGGCGCCTCAACAATATCATGGTGGAATGGATACCGATCAGCCACATCAATATTCACCCGGTGATGCGGCTGGTATTCAGCAGGTCCTGAGCAACCGCAACCTGCGAATGCAGTGTGACGGTCAGTAGCCCAGCAGCCTGGCGCCCTGGTAGAAGCCAAAGCTGACCAGCCACGCAAGACTCAGTGACCAGGCGATACTGACGCCGGTGAATTTCCAGCTGCGGGATTCACTGAGCTGGGTAGCGAGCGTGGATAAACAGGGTGTATACAGCAGAATAAACAGCATGAAGCTGATCGCCTGAATGCTATCCATCTGTGTAACCAGGTAGCCATTCAGCGCAGCACCTTGCAGCCCGGTCATGGCGACAATCGCACCAATGACAATCTCCTTTGCCACGAAACCGATCAGCAGCACTACCGACATCATGGAACTGATGCCGATCGGATCGAGCACCGGCTTTAACCACTCGCCAACCATACTGGCGTAAGTACCTGCGCCACCGGGCATACTGCCTTCCGGGTAGTGGGTAAGCCACCACACCAGCACTACACCGGTAATAATGAAGGTGCTGGCACGCTTCAGAAAGTGGGAAATTTCATGCCAGCCACGCATCAACACCTGGAACAGGACCGGCATCCGGTAGGGCGGCAGCTCCAGCACAAACGGTTCATCACTTTTCAGTCGTTTGCCAAATAGCAATGCCGTCAGAAAAGCCGCGCAGAAACTGGCCATGTACATGAAAAACAGGATAACCGGCGCCTGTTGCGGCGTGAACAATGCCGTGGTGATAAAGATAAACACCTGCAATCGTGCAGAACACAGGGAGAAGGGGATCACCAGCATACTCAGCAGACGCAGCGAGCGGCTGCGCATGACACGGGTACCCATCAAGGCAGGCACGTTGCAGCCGAACCCCATCAACAGCATGACAAAGCCACGGCCATCCAGTCCCAGGCGCGCCATCAGCGCATCTGTCAGGTAGGCCGCACGCGCCAGGTAACCGCTGTCCTCGACCACGGCCATCAGGAAGAAGAACAGAATGATAACCGGCACAAACGAGGCAACCGTACCGATACCATCGTAGAGACCATCGACGAGAAAACCATACAGGGTTGCCGGCAGCACACTGGCAAGGGGCTCCAGCGCCCAGCCGCGCAACAGGCCCAGCAGGTAGGCGACCGCATCCTGCAACGGCGCCCCCAGTGTATAGACGGCCTGAAAGACCAGGAACATCGCCAGAAAAAACAGTGGCAGCCCGAGTACCGGGTGTAACAGTACGCGATCAATGCGTTCCGTCATCCTGCGAACCAGCCGGCTCGGCGCGGACACATGCTCACTCACGAGTGACTCGGCATGAGCTACCAGTTCGTCATCCGCATGCAGGTAGGCCTTCAGTACATGCGGCTTCACGGGGTGAACAGACTGCAGACTATCGATCAGTGTTTCCCTGACCTCTTTGAGCCCGACGCCATTGCGTGCACTCATCAGGATGACCGGACAACCCAGTGATTTCGACAGGGCCCGGGCATCGATGCGAATACCCAGTTGATCCGCTTCATCAATCATATTGGCCAGCAGAACCGGCTTCATACCCAGCTTGTGAATCTGTAATGCCAGCGGTAACTGGTGGTCCAGTTGAGCGGCATTCAGGACCATGACGACCTGGTCTACGGCATTGTTCTCCAGAAACGACCGCACCACCTGCTCATCGTCCGAGAAGCCGTGTAGATCGTAGATACCGGGTAAATCGACGACCTCAACCGCATCACTGCCGAGAATAGTACGGGCACTGAGCAATTCAACGGTCACACCGGGCCAGTTACCAACGCGCGAGGAAGAGCCGGTCAAGCGGTTGAAGAATGTCGACTTGCCCGTGTTGGGCATGCCGACAATGGCGATGCGTTTCACTTCTTCGTGGCGATATCGATACGGACGGTATCGCAGGCCGCAATTTCTACACGCGCCGCATCGCTACGACGCATGATGAGATCAACACTGCCAACACGAATTTGCATGGGTCCCAGACGCGTACAACGAATGACCCGGGCTTCTCGTCCGGTACGTAACCCCATCGCCTGCAGACGTTGCCGGACATCATCCGGTGCGTGGATACCCGTGATATGGGCCGTTTCACCGGTACCCAGCCTGGACAGGTTGGTCATTGTTTTTTGTACGCGCTTCATGTGGTTGGAGTCATCAATTCATTGAAAAACGGCTTCATTATCGTCCTTCCAATCAGTATTCGTCAACACAAATGGCAGAGTTAAACAGATAATTAATACTAACCTTAACGATAATGATTTGCATTTGATATGTAATTGATTAGAATATCACCATATTCGCTTACTACAGACTATCCGGGAGACTGCCATGCCATTCACGCTAATACCCGCCATTATATTGGCCTGCCTGTTACCACTGGCCGCAACCGCTGCAGATAAGGCACCGCCCACCATTGAAGAGCTTTGGGAAATCATCCAGCAGCAGCAGGCGGAGATCGAGGCCCTCAAGAGCCAACAGCAGGATACCGCCAAACAGGCTGCCGACGCCGACGAAAAGGCCGAGGCCGCCGTGGTCGCCGTTGAGGAATCCGGTTCAACAGCAAGCTCCCAATCCAGCTGGGCCGACAGAACAACCATCGGTGGTTACGGTGAATTGCACTACAACAACATCAACAATGATGGCATTGATGATAAAAAAGAAATCGACTTCCATCGTTTCGTGCTGTTCTTCGGCCACGAATTCACCGACAAGCTGCGCTTTTTCTCTGAATTTGAGCTTGAACACGCACTGGCAGGTGATGGCAAAAAGGGTGAAGTCGAACTTGAACAAGCCTACATTGAGTATGATATCCGCGACAACCTGCAGACCAGGGGCGGTGTCTTCCTCATGCCGGTCGGCATTCTCAACGAAACTCATGAACCCACAACCTTCTATGGTGTAGAGCGCAACGATGTCGAAAGTATCATTGTACCCAGCACCTGGTGGGAAGCGGGCGGTGGGCTGAACGGCTACTTTGACAATGGCATCAGCTGGGATCTGGCGCTGACTTCCGGACTCGCGATCCCCACAACCGGCGATAATGCCTTCCGGGTACGCAGTGGCAGGCAAAAGGTCTCGGAAGCCATCGCCAATGATTTTGCCTATACCGGCCGTCTGAAATATACCGGTATCCAGGGACTGGAACTCGCGGGTACCCTGAATTACCAGTCAGACGCCTCACAGGAATCGGGTGACGGACTCGATAGCGGTCTTCTGTATGAGACCCATGCGATTTACCAGAATGGACCCTTCCAGTTGCGCGCCCTCTATGCCGGCTGGGATTTCGATGGCTCTGCCGTAAAGGCAGCCGATGCCGATCGCCAGCACGGCTGGTACATCGAGCCGAGTATCCGACCATGGCAACAGCTGGGTTTCTATGCGCGCTATGAAGACCTTGATGGTGCCCGCACCCGCGACAAATTCAAGCAATGGGAAATTGGCGCCAACTACTGGCCCCATGAGGATGTCGTCCTGAAGATCGATTATCGCAACCGCAACGTTGATACCGTGGATATCGCCGCCAAGTCTGTGGACTTCACCGCCTTCGATCTGGGTCTCGGCTACCAGTTTTAGACAGAAAGACTCTCGCATAGACGCCAGCAAAGAAATGTTAATATGCTATAAACCGGTAATTGCATAAATCCCGGCCTGAGTGCTGGTTTCGCCACATGATTTACAGGATGAAATGAATATTGCATTTTGATCCCGGAGGATCAGTGCTGTAGGAGCGCCGTCCCCGGCGCGAATCGCGGCGAGGACGCCGCTCCTACAATAAGACTTTCTCAAATGAATGGGTCAAAACAGGGACTGCTGCCAGTTCATTGATGCATTTGTGATACTTTTGTGACAGCTTCACACTATGATGGTGGTGCCATCGCGACGTAGCCCGCTTATGCCACACCGTATTCTGGTCATCGAAGATAAT
>CAMYIO010000157.1 GCA_947258515.1 uncultured Ectothiorhodospiraceae bacterium | reverse complement strand
GCTTATCTGCCCGCTCATCCAGATTCTGAAGATGTGCAAGCGCCCGTTCGTGTTGTTCCAGCGCCAGTTTTCGTGAGGCGTCGAGCCCCAGCAGCGATGGATAGGTCGGCTTTTGCATTTTTTCATCTGAACCACTGGGTTTGCCTAGTGTTTCAGTGTCGCCGACAACATCGAGAATATCATCCTGGATCTGGAAAGATAATCCAATACAATCGGCATAGTGTCCGAGCAGTGTCAGTTCGTCTTCGCTAACATCCGGGCTACACATTGCGCCCAGAAGAATGCTTGCCTCGATTAACGCACCCGTTTTCAGGCGGTGCATGGCTTCCAGTTCTTCCAGTGTCAGGCTGCGGCCAACGGCAGCAATATCAATCGCCTGGCCGCCGGCCATACCCTCTGAACCCGTAGCGGAGGTCAATAAGGTAATCATCTGAAGACGTCGCCTGTCATCAACCTCCAGATCACTGGCAGCAAGAATTTCAAAAGCATGTGTCTGCAGCGCGTCACCGGCAAGAATGGCTGTCGCTTCATCGAAGGCCACATGACATGTTGCCTGTCCACGACGCAAATCATCATCATCCATGGCGGGTAGATCATCGTGAATCAGCGAGTAGGCGTGTATCATCTCGACCGCGCATGCCGGTGTGTCGAGGATGTGCTGATCAACACCCGTTGCCTCACCCGCAGCATAAACCATCGCCGGTCGTATGCGTTTACCACCTCCGCCAATGACAGAGTAACGCATGGCCTCGGTCAGATTGTGCATGAGGATCGGTGAATCCGGTAAAAAGTCGCTCAGTGCACGATTAACGCGTTGCTGATAGTGCTTCAGGCAGGCATTGAAATCAATTAAACCGGACATCGGCTTTTCGTCGACTATGACATTGTTTTCCAGCAATTCGCCATTTATTTCCATCAACGCCTGCACCCCCAATTTGGCTTATTGCAATGATTCCTGCAACTCGATGTTAGTGCGATACCTGTCTTAAAACGCTTGAGTATTTCTTCCGGGCTGAAGTTTCCCTGTTCCATATCTTCGACCGGTTTCTCCAGTGCTTATAGAGCACTCTCAGCATTGGCCGACTTTTATTGCCAGCATCGCTTGTACGTGTTTTTCCAGTGTGGGCAATACGTTAGCCGACTGTGCAGGCGCTTGCAAGCGCTTACGAGCGGTTGGCATGTAATGACCGTAAAAATGTACACACACACGTCATTGCTATTTAGCAATCATAATCCGCTGCAAAGAATTCATATTCGGCAGGGAAATTACAGGAAACCATCATGGCTGGAATTGTCTGGATATGAGGCAGCGGATATAACGGCTATTTTGCGCAGTAATTATGCTCGAGGAACCAGTCGATCGCATCTGACAGTGCTTCACGCGCAGGGCGCGTCACATATCCCAGCTCGCGCCTGGCCTTGTCGCTGCTGAAATACATTAACTTTTTGGACATGCGCACACCATCCACGGTCGCGCGTGGTTCCGCACCTCGTATCAGCCAGGCCCATGCTTCACTCAGGTACGCTATCGGCAGCACCAGGTTATGCGGCAGTTTAATTTTTGGCGCTGAATGACCACTTATCTGCGAAATGACATCGAAAATCTGTTGCAGCGTCATGTCTTCGCCGCCGAGGATATAACGTTCGCCGAACTCACCCTGCTCAAACGCCAGCAAATGTCCCCTGGCGACATCGTCCACGTGCGCCAGATTGAGTCCGGTATCGACATAGGCCGGCATGCGGCCGCAGGCGGCATCCAGCACCATGCGTCCGGTCGGGGTGGGTTTGATGTCTCGGGGCCCGATGGGCGTCGATGGGTTGACAATAATTGCGGGCAGGTTCTGCTCATCAATCATCTGCTGTACGGCCTGCTCGGCCATATATTTTGATCGCTTGTAATGGCCTATCATATCGGCAAGGCTCACCGGGGTGTTTTCATCCGCCGGGCTGCCGTCACTATTCAGGCCCAGGGTGGCCACGCTGCTGGTATAAACGATCTTCGCCACCCCTGCATTGACAGCCGCCTGCATCAGGGCCGTTGTGCCCTCTACGTTGGCTCGGTACAGATCGCTGCTGTTGCGCACCCACAGGCGATAGTCGGCGGCAACGTGAAACAGGCTGTCGCAGGCCTTGACAGCGTTTCGAAGTGAACCCGGTTCAGCCAGATCGCCTGTTACGATTTCAACATCGAGACCTTGAATATTAGCCAGCGCGCTTGTGCTTCGCACCATCACGCGTACCTGGTGGCCGGCATCAAGCAAACAACGCACCAGCGCAGATCCAACAAATCCAGTTGCGCCAGTGACGAGTGTGGTCATGACTTTGGTGGGAAACAAAGATCGTAGCCGCACAGTGCTGCAATGCGTTGCAGGCTTTTTTTTGCTTTTGCGAACGATGCTATCATTTGCGGATATTGCAGCACTTCGGCAGGTTTCCTGGCCAAACCGGTCATCAGTTTCGGTATCGACACCTGCCCGTACTGGTCAGTGGCATTGGTTGAGCTGGCTGGAATACGCATCGACACGGTATCGAATATGGTCCTGACCACCACGAAGGGTTTGTTCGCATCCTGCGCCACCCTGGCCACGGCGGCACTTTCCATGTCGACCGCCTGCGCCTGCGTGGCCTGATACAGATCGGATTTCGAGCGCACATCGTGTTGCACGTCCTGCACAGACAGGATGGTTCCGTCTGCGAACAACCGCTGCTGTTCAAGTCTGTTTTTCAGCGCCGCGTGCCAGGCATGATCAGTGGCATAAACGTTTTGTTCGCTATCGCGCACTTGCACAGGCAACACCGTGTCACCACAAACCAGCCCCGGGTCCAGCGCTCCCGCCACCCCCCAGGACACCAGCGCATCAACTTCTGCTGCAATCAGCGCCTGTGCCGCCTGGCTGGCGTTGTGTGCACCCATGCCGGCACAAAACACATAGACGTCTGGTGTTACGGCCTGATATGCGCCCGGGTAAACGGGCGTGCTGCTGAAACACGCGGCTTCAAAAGGGAGTGCAGCAATCACGCCGAGGCGGGTACTCAATGCTCGCTGCCAGCCGTATCCGCCGCCGTGGCGCGTGCATAGCGGGCCAATGCCCACAGAGGGAAAAACTTGTCGTAGCCGTAATATTTCAGGTAAAACACCCGCGGAAATCCGGGGGCAGTGAACTCGTCGTCAACCCACAGGCCGTCGTCCGATTGCTGCTGCATTAAATACTCAATGCCGCGGCAGACCTCGTCGCTGTTGCCTTCACCGGCCGCCAGCAATCCCAGTATTGCCCAGGCCGTTTGAAATGCGCTGCTCCGCGGTGCTGCCCCGGCCAGTGCCATCGTCTCATAGGAATCGTTGGTTTCGCCCCAGCCGCCATCATCGCGTTGTACTGATTTGAGCCAGCCGGCAGCATGTCGCACCATCGGATGATCTGCTGGTAGTCGCGCATTTTCCAGGGCGACCAGCACCGACCAGGTACCGTAAATATAGTTTGTGCCCCAGCGGCCAAACCACGCCCCTGATGCTTCCTGCTCCTGCTCCAGGTATTGCAGCGCTCGATCGATCACCGGACGATAGTGCTCGTAATCGTGTTTCGCCAGCAAGGTAACGCATCTCGCCGTTACGTCGCTGGTTGGAGGATCCAGCAAGGCACCGTGATCAGCAAACGGAAGTTCATTCAGCACATAGTGCGTGTTATCGGCGTCAAATGCGGCGAAGCCACCATCCTTCGATTGCAGACCGCTGATCCAGCGTGCAGCTTTTTCAATGCTGTCCCTATATGCGTCCGGGTCGAGATCGTGCATGACCCAGCCAACGACACCGGTATCATCCAGGTCTGGATAGTACGGGTTCGCAAACTGAAAGGCCCAGCCGCCCCCGGGCACGTCGGGTTTGATATCGCGCCAGTCACCGGCTTCGTCGCTTAACTGGCACTCGACTAACCAGTCACATGCCGATTTAAGATGCGTCCTGGTTCGTTCGTCTCCCACTTCCAGCAACGCAGCACTGGCCAGGGCCGTGTCCCAGACGGGAGAAACACAGGGCTGGCAATAAGCCATATCGCCCCGGTCAACCAGCAATTTCTCCAGCGCTCGCTTGCTTGTTTGCCTGAGTTCATGGTCTTTGTCATAACCCAGAAGCGCCAGGGCCTCATGTGCATTCACCATCGCCGGGAATATCGCGCCCAGCCCATCGTCACCATTGAGCCTGTCGATGAACCAGTCGTGCGCCTGCTTGATCGCTTTTTTGCGTATGCGTCCGGGCACTGCCCATTCCAGATGTCGGGCCGCTCGCTCTACCATCAGCAACAGCCAATTCAGGCGAGATCGTACAGGAAAATAGTTTCTTTCCTTGTCTGGATCCACCGTAAACAGTTCACGGACATGCACCTGCTGTGGGTTTGCCGCTTTCGCCTTCAGCGAGTAGAGGATGGTCAATGGCACCACTACGGTGCGCGTCCAGTAAGACACTTTCGTCAGGTGGAACGGAAACCACCTGGGCAAGAGCATGATTTCTGCCGGAATATAGGGCACACCGCGCCATGGGATTTGTTGAAACATGGCCAGCGCCAGGCGTGTAAATACATTGCTGCGAGCGGCCCCGCCATGTTGCAGGATCAACTCCCTCGCTTTACACATGTGCGGCGCTTGCGGGTCGTCTCCGGCGAGCTTCAACGCATAATAAGCCTTTACACTGCAGCTCATATCAAACTTGCCTTGATAATAAAGCGGCCAACCGCCTTCGGTTTGCTGCTTTGAGCGAATATATCTGGCCAGCCTGGACTGTAATTCGAAGTCAAAATCGTCCATGAAATGCATCATCAAGATGTATTCCGC
>CAMYIO010000156.1 GCA_947258515.1 uncultured Ectothiorhodospiraceae bacterium | reverse complement strand
TGCCAAGCAGGCGAGTGACGTCATCGGGATTGAAATGATAGCCACTAAGTGTGAAGTGGACCCTTCCTTCATTAGAAGCCAAGATATTAACCTAATCAATTAATTGTAAATATGATGAGTAATTATAGCGTATAGCTTTAATAAACACAGGGAACCACAGGGTACTGAAAAATTAAGTGCCAGTAGGCGACAATCCCCGGATGAATAGACAAGCCACCCTATACAAACGCCATAGATTCCCACCCGAAATCATCCATTACGCCGTATGGCTCTATTACCGGTTCAGCTTAAGCCATCGGGATATCGAAGACCTGCTAGCTGAGCGGGGTATTACAGTCAGCTACGAATCTATTCGCCTCTGGTGCATTAAGTTTGGCCCACGATACGCCAAGCGGTTGAAGTATCGGCATCAGGGATGCGGATATACCTTCTTCATTGATGAAGTGTTTGTGAAAATAGGCGGGAAGCAGCAGTATCTATGGCGTGCGGTGGATCAGGATGGTGAGGTGGTGGATGTATATTTGCAGGCCCGACGAGATGGCAAAGCTGCTAAGCGTTTTTTCAAACGGCTGCTGAAGGTACACCATGGTGAGCCCAGAAAAATCGTGACAGATAAGTTGAGAAGCTATGGTGTCGCGCATCGAGAACTGGTTCCAGAGGCGATCCATGATACATCACAGTATGCCAATAATCGTGCCGAGCTTTCGCACCAACCGACTCGGGTTCGGGAGCGGTATATGAGACGGTTCAAATCGGTGGGGCAAGCGCAGCGCTTCTTGGGTGTTCATGCTGTAGTGTACAATCTCTTTAATCTGGGCCGTCACCTGGTCACTGCTGAGAATTATCGATCACTGAGACAGTGCGCGTTTACGACCTGGGAAAAGGCAACGGCTGCCTATGTAAACTGAGAGCCGGAATTATCTGGCTCGCTGTGTTAATTTGTCAGTACCGATTTGTAAGTTAAACAAGCCAATTTCGCGACAGAACCCCCAGTAATCAGAAAAGTCTAAAACACGACTCTCGCTCAGTTCATCGGGATCTTGGAATTTGAACCGTCACTGCCAATCCGCCCATGGGAGATGGATCGAATGATAGCGTTCCATCGTAGGCCTCACTCACATCTCGGGCAATAGCGAGACCTAGGCCAGTGCCTTGCTTTTGCTCATCAAGCCGTACGCCACGCTGACCCAGGGTGTTCAGTAGATCCTCCGGTACACCTGGCCCATCGTCTTCGACCCTGATGCTGATGGTCTTGTTTCCCTTGGTCACTGATACAGAGACTGCTTTGTTGGCCCATTTGGTTGCATTTTCCAGAATATTGCCAAGCAGTTCAGTTAGATCCTCGGGCAGAATCGCCGCATCAGCCCCGTTAGGTACATCCAGTAACCATCTGAGGATGGCTCCACGGGGAGAGCGTTTCAACGTTCGGACAACGCCGTTGACGGCGTCGGCAGTATCGGCATGCATTCGTTTTCTTTCGATACCAGAGCGAACACGGGCGCGTATCAATTCCCGGTCCACGCGCCTGCGCATGGTTTCAGCGAGCTGGTCCAGATTGTCGGCGATAGACGTGTGTCCTTCCTCCCTCAACCGTTGCGAATCGGCCGTAAGCACCATGAGTGGGGTCTTGAGGCCATGTGCAAGGTCTGCTGTCCATGCCCGTGCGCGTTCGATCGTCTGCTCCTGAGCTTCAAGCAACCCATTCATCTCATCAACGAGGGGCATGACTTCATCCGGGTATAGGCGTTCGAGGCGACGTTTTGCCCCGGAACGGATTTCCGTTACGCCGCGGCGCACAGCATCAAGCGGTGCAAGTCCAATCCGGACCTGTATCCAGGCCGCCAGGAGCAGCACCGAAGCCATCACTACAAGGTAGGGCAGCATGTCGGCAGCAAAGGCGTTGCGAGCTTCAACAAGAGTCTGCTCATTCACGGCTACGGCGATCCGTATTCGGCGTTCACCGTTATTGGCCTGGAAGAAGATCTGGCGCTCGCGAACGATTAGCGCCTGTCCGGCAGGTCCCGGCAGAAGGTGCCCATGAACGGCGCCGGGTGTGAGTTTATCGTCTGGAAGTTCGATAACATTATCCCAGAGTGACCGGGAGCGGAGGAGCGTCGGGCGATCTTCATCCTGGATCTGCCAGTAGAGCCCACTAAGGGGTTGATTGAACCTGGGGTCTGCCAGGTTATGGGTAAAGGCGATACGTTCATTGGTTGTAACACTGACGGTAGCGGTAATCTGGTTTAGATAGGTATCAAGTTCCGACCCGATGCGCCGTTCAACATGGCGCTCGAACATTAGCACCAGGCTGATGCCGGCGATTACTAACGCCGCTGAGACCGATATGACAGCAGCAACAAGCAAGCGGAAACGAAGAGAACGCTGCGTCACGACTCAGGTTCCTCTATGACGTAACCAAACCCCCGGCGAGTCTGGATCAGGTCGACGCCAAGCTTCTTGCGCACGCGCCCGACCAGTACTTCAACGGCATTGGAGTCACGCTCAAAATCCTGCGCATAAAGTTGCTCAGTCAACTCATGCTGTGACACTACACGCCCTGCGTGATGCATGAGATAGCTCACCAGACGATATTCCTGGGGGGGTAAATGGATCGGCACGCCGTCCACGGTGACACGCATCTGGCGAGTATCGAGAGACACAGTGCTGATTGTGATAACCGGTGTTGCCTGGCCCGCAGATCGCCGTATGATTGCTCGTAAGCGGGCTATTAACTCCTGCATCTGAAACGGTTTGGGCAAATAGTCATCCGCCCCTGTATCGATTCCCTCGACACGTTCACTCCAGTCACCCCGTGCGGTGAGAATCAGAACCGGAAAGGTCTGTCCGGCTTGTCGCCATTTTCTGAGAACCGACAAGCCGTCCATACCCGGCAGGCCAAGATCGAGAACGATTGCCGCGTAGGGCTCTGTATCTCCCTTGAACCAGGCCTCTTCTCCGTCGGCTTCATGATCGACTGCGTAGCCGGCGGCAGTGAGAGAAGCACTCACGGCCTCGGCTGTCTTCTCGTCGTCCTCTACCAGGAGAATCCGCATTAATCCTCCTCCATAGAGAGAACTGTACCGGTCTCGGCATCGACATAGACTTCGAGTAAACGGCCCCTGTCATTAATTACTTTGAACTCATATACCCATTTTCCGTGTTCGCGCTCGAACTCAAACCCAACCACCTCACCGGGGACCTGGGTTTTCAGCCGCTTCAGTAGTTCCGCTATCGGGAGAGTCTTACCGCGGTCGACCGCCCGTCGCGCGCGGTCATGCGTGTAGTCGTCATCCTCCCACTGACGTTCAGAGTCGCTGGACAACGCGACATTACTCCCGGTCGCCAGCATTACAGCGAATCCCGTCGTCAATACGAACCACATGAATAGCTGCTTCATAGCCCTGATTATGACGCAATTCTACCTGACAAAAAGCTGACAATGCCGTTCAGAGGTTAGTCAGCGGTGTTTGGTTAGATTAATACCCGTAGGACACGGAACTGATCCGTGGGCCGATCAAAAAGCTGACGGCATGCCCGGCTGCAGCAGGAAGTACCCCGGATCGCGAGTATTGAGGGCTATTCCGGACAAACTACTACCAGGAGCGTACACATGAACAACACGACACTTTTATCTCGCGAGTACATTAGCGAGCCAAAGCCAAAGATGGTGCGTGTATGGGATCCGTTAGTGCGGCTATTCCACTGGAGCCTGGCAGCGAGTTTCACTATCGCATTCCTGACCGAAGATGACCTGCTGGTTGTGCACGTATGGGCAGGGTACACCATCTTTGGCCTCATTCTGGTCCGGCTGATCTGGGGCTTTGTGGGTACTCGTAAGGCGCGTTGGTCGGACTTTATCAAGGAGCCGGGAGAAATCGCGGCTTATTTGAAGGATGCCGTTCGGTTCAGGGCCGCTCGTTACCTGGGCCACAATCCTGCCGGTGGGGCCATGGTGGTGGCGCTCCTGGTGAGCCTCATCGCCACGGCTCTCACTGGGCTTGCTGTATACGGTGCGCAGGAGCTGTCGGGACCCCTGGCACCTATGCTCAGCGGCCTGTCGGAGGGCTGGGCGCATCTTTTGGAAGACGTCCACGAAGTCCTGGCCAACCTGACGCTTCTCCTCGTTTTATTGCATCTGGCGGGTGTGGTGTTTGCCAGTTTGCAGCATCGCGAGAACCTGGTTAGAGCCATGATTACCGGACTGAAACGGAGCGAAACAGAATGAAAACGAAGATCACCCTGGGTATTGCGGGTCTAGTGGCCACCAGCATGGCGTACGGATCTGGCGTAAAGCTGATTGAAGACTACCGGAACGCCGGTGCAGGACCATTTTCTCAAAGTGCAGGGAGATCTGCATGGATACAGCAGCATCAGTCTTCCGATGGTGGGAATGCGAGGAGTTGTTCCAGTTGCCACGGAAAGGACCTCACCCAACCTGGCAGGCACGTTAAAACAGGAAAGCCCATCGAACCAATGGCCCTTTCTGTAAATTCTGCGCGACTAACTGATCCGAAAAAGGTCGAGAAGTGGTTCCGCCGAAACTGTCGCTGGACCCTTGGGCGTGAATGTTCGCCCATTGCCATGAAAAATACCATCATCATCATCGTCCTGGGTGTTATATCCCTCGCTTCCATAAGCACCGCTTTGAGTTCCTCGGGGTGGGGTGAGCGAGAAGATGAAGATCGATACGAAAAAGAGTACGAGTCGGACGATCACGAATACGGGTCGTTCAAGGGTGCCTGGTTTGAATCACGGGCGGATGTGCGACCGGTTGAGAATGAACCTTACCGGAGCGAATGTGGCGGTTGCCACTTTGCCTATCAGCCAGGATTACTGCCACGACATGACTGGGAACGTATCATGGACTCATTAGTGGAGCACTATGGTGATGATGCATCGCTCGATGAGATACAGGCGACAGAAATTCGCGGCTATCTGCTCGAATATGCTGCAGACCGTGCAAGTCAATCACGTGCACGCGCATTCTCCGCGGGATCGGATGCCAGTGACATGCTTCCTCGAATCACGAATACCAACTATTTCCGGCGCGAGCATTATGAAATCCCCGCGCGATTGGTCGGGGGGAATAGTGGGGTAGGAAGCTTCAGTAACTGTCAGGCCTGTCATCGTAATGCCGATGCCGGTATCTACAACGAGCATCAGGTGGTGATTCCAGGTGTTGGCAAGTGGGATGATTGATGCATGGAGCGGTCTCCGGGCAGGAGTCCGGAGACCGCATTAGCGAGTGTTTTTGCCAGCGGTGACATTCCAGGTCGGCCTCTCTCTTTCTCTCCAAATCAACCGCGTTCCACAATAACCTGTTGGTGGTGAATTCCTAATCATAGGGGCTGCAGCTGTGCCAGTTTTGTGCTAACTTGAACTACCAGTGAAGTGCAAGTGACTGATAACTCAAATACGGTATTGGATGGGCAAGCACCGCAAGTGACTGATTAATAGAGCAAGTAAAAACGTGTAGACTGGCTACGAACCAGGCGGTCGGAGGTTCGACTCCTTCCGGGCGCGCCATCTTTCGAAATTAAGTTAAGCGGTTACGGCATCTACCGTAGCCGCGTTTTGTTTCAATAAAATCAGTGCGGGACTTTTGCGGGAGAATGATTTACCCAGTGGGTACTCAGGAAGTGCAGGGTGTTACAGCTTAGTCCAAACCTAAAACAACACGCCAATACGCTTCGACCTCGCTGAGTTCCTTTTTTGTGAGGATGGTCAGCATGTCACTGGTAATGCGGCGATTATCAATGGTTCTTGTTTGATCCAGCATGATATCGGAATCGGATTCCAGTTCGTCGCGCGCCGCGACCCGATAACGTAGCGGCGCTGCGTCATCTATTAATTGTGTGGTCAGCGGGAGTACGGTAGTGCTCGGATGCCCGGCTTCATTCAACAGATTACTCTGCATGACAATACACGGTCGGATTTTTCCAGGCTCGGTACCTTTAGACGGATTGAAATTGGCCAGATATATACCGCCGCGCTTACAGGCCATCGGCATTTGCTGCGTCGAAATCTGCCGAAGCATCGAGTGCCTGCTTGCGTGTTTTGAGCGAGGCGGTTCGCATCTGCTGTCGCAGTTCCTCACGGTCCAGGTGCTGCTGATAGTTACGAACCGCGTCTCTGATTACACGGCTCCTGGTTGTGCTCATTCGTCTGGCTAGACGGTTGAGTAGCGCGTCAAATTCTGCATCGGCTTTAATGCTGACTGTTTTCATATTTCTTGATACTTAAATAAGTAATACCAAATCAAGTGTATTTGTTTGATTCATTGTCGGCAAGCGTTGAATGTGAATAACTCCCCATTGTGGGAATTGAGATATTTCAGTGGGCAAAAAGGACTGTGCCAGTTTTGTGCTAACTTGAACTGCCAGTGAAGTGCAAGTGACTGATAACTCAAATACGGTATTGGATGGGCAAGCACCGCAAGTGACTGATTAATAAAGCAAGTAAAATAGTGTGGTCTGGCTACGAACCAGACGGTCGGAGGTTCGACTCCTTCCGGGCACGCCATCTTATAAAACAGCAA
>CAMYIO010000155.1:5039-6689 GCA_947258515.1 uncultured Ectothiorhodospiraceae bacterium | reverse complement strand
ATGTATAGATCTCCATCAGACAGATATTACGTCTAACTACTTTCAACAAGATGGCCACAGTGGCAACAAGGGTCAACACAGTTCATAGGGAGCAAGACTCCTGGCGACATCTGAATTACACCCAGCTACAATCAATGGCCCTGATATCATCTCTCAATCAGGGCGCAAGTCCCGAAGCTTGGGTTCAACAATTTCATGTGAATATTCAAGGAACTTTCCCTGGGCATAATTAAACAAATAAATGGTCTTCGAATTATTCATCTCTAACCTGGTGTCGAGAACAACCAGACTGCTTTTCTTGCCAGCCTCAAGAAATCCACACCAAATAGCATTCTTTCCCATTAAATTCCTCAATATAACGGCCACACTGGTGACGTAAACAAAGTCTGGTGGATGTTATATATCCGAAAATCGCCTTTTTGGGAATAGAAAAATGCAAGGACTTGCTGGCAGTGCGTGAAAAATATATTTTTACAATAAAAACAAATAGATAAGAAGTCTCACCATATTTCGCACAGTGATCATCCAATCGTTCTACTGTTGTAACCAGCCACTAATGGGACCGGCAAACGGGATAAGTGGGTAGTACCAGTTGTTCCCTATCTATTCTTCTGTTCCAGACATTTGGCAATAGAAGCCAAACATGACCCGTATCCATAAATTACTCACCTTGCTGTAACGCGGATTTCTCCGGGCAACCAGTGAATGGCGGCAAAACAAAATTTGCTGTTCTCGCAATACGACCAGAATCAGGGTGATAGTAATGCCCAGGCATTCGTGGCATCAGGATATGGTTATTACGAAGGGCGGTAGAGTATGAAGCTTATATCGTCCGGGTGTCCGCCTACATTTTCAGGCTCACTTCCATCCATACGTGAAAGCGTTTCGATTGCGAGAGTGTTTGCTGCCAAATGAAGTTTCCCGCAGCGGACATACTCGATAATCTCATCACTTAGAAAGTTATCCAGCAGGCCGTCGCTGGCGATTATAACTGTGTCACGAGGTGCAATCCTGAGTAGTGAGCCGATTTCGATTCGCAGGTCATGGCTTCCGACGACATTAGACACCAGGTTTCGCTCCTTGTGGTCGAGTGCCTCGGCTTCATTGATCAGTCCTGCTTCCTGTGCGTAGCCGGTAGGTGAATGTGGCATTGTTTGCAGACGACGGCGGCCACGCTGACCGGTGACAAGTACACCTGCATCACCAACATGGTAGCTGCGCAGTATATTACTGCGTATTTCGACGATTGCCAGTGTTGTCGCTGCTCCGGTCCCAAGGTCCAGAATCTCACGGTTAGCCAGTTCAATACCATTGAGTATCGCCTCTCGCAGACTGTTTGCATCTGCACTTCCTACACTGTTTGCGAGCGATTCAATAGCAATAGCGGAGGCGGTGTCACCCGCTGGCAGGCCACCCAAACCGTCTGCTACTGCCAGAACAATGGCGTCACCTGACGTGGGAATCACGGCAACAGAATCCTCGTTAACGGTCTCCTTTTGCGGGCTGTGTCTGGTAAATGCAGCCACACTGCCGCCCAGAACATCGAGGACACAAGGAGACTCCATACTGGTTCCCGTATAAACAGTGGCATGATCTGTTAATCCCATGCCATAGTATCCAGGTAGGTGCGCAACTGGCCTGCAGTTCGAA
>CAMYIO010000155.1:0-4885 GCA_947258515.1 uncultured Ectothiorhodospiraceae bacterium | reverse complement strand
TTGGCGATCAGTGTGTGTTTTAATCCGCAGCAGATCGCCTTGATGGCATGTGGCTGCTTTGCATAGTGATGCTGACCACCTAGCACATCGTAGAATAATCTGATCAGCATAAAGACGTCGTTTCGTATATTGGCTGCACTCGGTGCTCCCCAGTGATACAGGTCAATCAGCTTGAGTTCAAATCCAAGGCCAGAGCGCTGTACGATTATATTGTCCTCATGCAGGTCACCATGATATTCACCCATGGCATGTATGCATTCAATACCGCTAGCCAGAGCATGCAGCAGATGCACAGCCTGGAAAGGTAGCAAGCGCCTGCCCCGCTGACGGCGGACGTAGCTGCCTAACAGCTCGCCTTCGATGAATTCGGAAACCAGAAAGTCTACAGGAACACCATGCCAGATAAAGCGGTCATGGCTGTGATACTGAATGATAATTGGGCATTGTCGCAACTTGTGCAGCTTGCGGGCATAAAACTTTAATGTTCGGTTGTAAATATTACGCTGCGGCAGGAACAGCTTGGCAGTGCGTTCGATTCCCGTTTGCAGTTCCTGTATGAGGTAGACCTCACCCTCCCAACCAGTTCCCAAGCGTTCGAGAATCCGGTAATGATCTGTCAGCATCGTGCCGGGTGGCACCTTGATACGCTTGAGGCTGTATGTAGTCATGGCTCGCCCCTTGCCGGGATAGTGTGTTTGACCGATGGTAAGTTGCGGATGGCAGGGATGTCTACGTCAGGACAGCCCCGGATCAAGATATGAATTTCACCGAATTCCCCTTCCAATAAAATACTGGCCGGACAGGACAGTCATAAAGTGACGGCCACCGTACCGGGGATTCTCATCATGTGAAGGTCCGAATACAGTACATAACGGAAGTTTAAGGAAATTATCTGGAGGTCGCAGTTGGGTCGTTTCCGGTCTTTTAGTGAAACCTGATAGAGAGCCAATTAAACCTGTAGGACAGGGCTTACAGGACACAAGCAAGCGGGCTGCAATAGCCCGTTTTTTTGTCTGCTGCACTTAATGCGCACTTACGTGGAAATTAAGAATTACACCTGTTGACGTAAGTTATTGAATATATGGTAGCTACGGGTGGACTTGAACCACCGACCCCAGCATTATGAATGCTGTGCTCTAACCGGCTGAGCTACGTAGCCAAGGGTGCGATAGGGTACCTGAAAATGGTGCTTGTGGACAAGTTTCGAAGCTGTTTTATGTGCCTGCGGCCGGATGCTACACGTTAAAGCGGAAATGCATGACATCGCCATCCTGCACGATGTAGTCCTTGCCTTCCAAACGCAGCTTTCCGGCTTCTTTCGCGCCATGTTCGCCCCCGTAGCTGATGAAATCGTCGTAGGCGACCACCTCGGCGCGGATAAAACCCTTCTCGAAATCGGTATGAATCTCGCCGGCCGCCTGCGGCGCGGTGACACCGATGTGCGTGGTCCAGGCGCGGACTTCCTTAACCCCGGCGGTGAAATAGGTTTGCAGCTTGAGAAGTTTATAGCCGGCACGAATGACACGGTTCAGCCCGGGTTCCTCAAAGCCGAGTTCATCAAGGTACTCCTTGCGCTCTGCGCTATCGAGTTCCACCAGTTCTGCCTCGATGGCCGCACACACCGCAACCGTCTCTGCACCCTCTTCTTCAGCCCGATGGCGCACTGCATCCAGGTAGGCATTGCCCTCGAACCCGTCTTCAAAGACATTGGCGACATACATGACCGGCTTGGCGGTCAATAAATGCAGGTCGTAAATCAGCGCTTGCTGCTCACCATCTAGAGACATGCTGCTGACCATCCTGCCCGCGTCCAGATGCTCCCGCACGGATTCCATCACAGCCAGCTTTGCCCTTGCATACTTGTCGCCGCTCTTGGCAATCTTGCCGGCACGCGTAATCCCCTTCTCGACGGTTTCCAGATCTGCCAGTTCGAGTTCGGTATTGATGACCTCGATGTCACGTATCGGGTCAATGCTGCCGGAGACATGCACGACGTTGTCATCATCAAAACAGCGCACCACCATGCAGATGGCATCGGTCTCGCGGATATTTGCCAGGAACTTGTTGCCCAGCCCCTCACCCTTTGAAGCACCGGCAACCAGTCCGGCGATATCGACAAACTCCATGGTGGTATTGATTATTTTTTGTGGCTTGACGATTTCAGCGAGCCTGTCGAGACGCGGGTCCGGTACCGGCACAATACCGACATTGGGATCAATGGTGCAGAACGGGTAGTTCTCCGCCTGGATGCCCGCCTCGGTGAGGGCGTTGAACAGGGTGGACTTGCCGACGTTGGGAAGGCCTACGATGCCGCATTTAACGCTCATAATTATCCTGTTGAGTGACGACTGCAGATATCTGTCAGTTCGCTGTATGCAATGTCTTCATTGCCTTGTCGAGATTGCCTGCAACGATATCCGGCAACACCTTCACGGCCTCATCAATGGCATGATCGATAGCCGCCCGGTCTTCACGGGACGCGTTCTTCAGCACGTAACCGACGACATCATCACGGTGGCCGGGGTGTCCGATGCCGATCCGCAGGCGCAGAAAATCATTGCCGCCAAGATGCGGTATCAGGTCACGCAAACCGTTATGCCCACCGTGGCCACCGTCTTTTTTCAGCTTCACGGTACCCGGCGGCAAATCCAGATCGTCATGCACAATGAGGATGCCACTGCGCGGAATCTGGTAGAAGGCGGCCAGTGACGCCACCGGCAGACCGCTGCGGTTCATAAAATCCATGGGCTTTTGCAAACGACAGTCAGTACCTGCGATCTCGCAGCGTGCAATCTCGCTCTTGTATTTACTGTCGGACTTGAAGCGGGCATTGACCTGGCGGGCAACTTCATCCACAAACCAGAACCCGGCGTTATGCCGGGTCTGTTCGTACTTTGCTCCAGGATTACCCAGCCCGGCCAAGAGCTGTATTATGCCAGCCAACGTTCAGCAACCGGTCAGGATTCGTCTTCATCCTCGCCCTTGGCTTCTTCACCGGTTTCACCCGTCTCTGCAGCTGGCGCTTCTTCCTCGATCTCTTCAACAACGCGCTTGACGTGGATGGAAACAACAGAGGCATCGTGATCCTCGCCACGCTCCAGATCTGTCAGCGTCACGCCATCAGGCACTTGCAGGGCCGACAGGTGTATGGAATCACCGATCTCGAGTGCAGAGATGTCCACCTCGATATATTCTGGCAGATCTTTCGGATAACACTCGACCTCGACATCCGTCAGGTCGTGCGAGACCAGGCCACCCTCTTTCACGCCCGGTGCAACCTCTTCACCGATTATGTGTATTGGCACATTCGTCCGCAGCGTTTCTGAAGCACTGACACGCTGCAGGTCCATGTGCATGATGACCGCCTTGCTGGGGTGACGCTGCAGATCACGCAGGATGGCCTGCGTCTCGTTAGCGCCGCTCTTGATCGTCAGGATATGCGAGTAAAATGCTTCGTTTTCGAGGTTACGCAGCACCTCGTTATGCGACAGTGTCAGCGCCTCTGGATCCTTGTTACCACCATAGATGATGGTCGGTACCTTGCCTGCACGACGCAGGCGGCGGCTCGCACCCTTACCCAGGTCACTGCGTGGCTCGGCATTCAATTCATAACTTGTAGCCATGTTACTTCTCCAGATTAATATGCACCGTGTGGTGCGGATAACGTCTTCCCCGCGACCAGGGAAGACCGGATGCGGCACTGTTGCGCAAACAACAGGGCCACGAATCAGGTCTCAATCCATATACAACGAGCTTACCGACTCTTCGTTACTGATACGACGCATGGTTTCTGCAAGCATGGTCGCAATACTCAACTGTCTGATCTTGCTGCAGGCCTGCGCGTTCTCGCGTAGCGGTATGGTATCGGTTACCACCAGTTCGTCCAGCTCCGAGGCCTCGATATTTTCAACGGCAGAACCGGACAATACCGGGTGTGTACAGTAGGAGACCACGCGGACTGCACCCTCCCTCTTCAGTGCCATCGCAGCCAGGCACAAGGTGCCCGCGGTATCGACCAGGTCATCGACCAGCACGCAGGTACGTCCTTCAACCTCACCAATAATATTCATCACCCGTGCTTCATTCGGGCGTGGCCGGCGTTTATCAATAATCGCCAGCTCGGCATCATCGAGGCGTTTTGCCAGCGCCCGTGCCCTGACGACACCCCCGACATCCGGTGACACCACCACCATGTCCGGGTACTTCTGCTTCCAGACATCACCCAGCAGAATCGGTGACGCATAAACGTTATCAACCGGGATATCAAAGAACCCCTGAATCTGGTCGGCATGCAGATCAACGGTCAAGACGCGGTCAGCCTTCACATTGCCGATCATCTGCGCAACCACCTTGGCGGTGATCGGAACACGTGCCGATCGTGGCCGGCGGTCCTGGCGCGCATATCCGAAATACGGCACTACCGCGGTAATTCGCTGCGCTGATGAGCGCCGCAGGGCGTCAATCATCACCAGCAATTCCATCAGGTTATCGTTGGTCGGCGCGCACGTCGGCTGTATTACGAAAACGTCCTTGCCACGCACGTTCTCTTCGATCTCTACCTGCACTTCACCGTCGCTGAAACTGCCGACACTGGCAGCGCCCAGACTCAGCTGCAAATGTTCGACCACCGCCTGCGCCAGCGTCGGGTTCGCATTCCCGGTGAACACCATAATCTGGGTGTCAGAATCAGAGCTGTGCATAGCGTTCATAAGGTGTCTGCTATCAATGGTTGTACTCCCTCTCCTGCCGAGAGGGTCAGCGCTCACCGCTGTACGATGTTCATGCCTGGCTGGGACGGCAGGATTATTCGTCGCTGCGCGCCTCACCCTGCGGGCCGTCGCCGCTACGCGGCAACGTTCTCTCGCGTTACACGCTCGAGTCGAAC
>CAMYIO010000154.1 GCA_947258515.1 uncultured Ectothiorhodospiraceae bacterium | reverse complement strand
GCAGGTGCATAGTCGGGTTCCAGCTCCAGTGCCTTTTCGAGCTTTACCCTGGACTGCTCGTAGTTGCCTTCACGCAGGTACTCCACGCCCATCTGGGTATTGGCATTGGCCGCGGCAGAGGCATTCTTCTGTTCGGTCTTTTGTTCAGGCGAACTGGCACAGGCGGCCAGCAGCTGGGCGGCGATCACGCAGACAATGAGTTTTCCGGGTTTCATAAACCGGCTACCCGGGTAGCCTTCTGCATCCGCTCGCGTCGCCGGGTACGGTCCTGGAACTGTCCCGCAAGCTGGCCGCATGCGGCATCGATATCATCGCCACGGGTACGGCGTGTAATGGTCACAATCCCTGCCTTGTTCAGGATCTCGAAGAAAGAATGGGTACGGTTACCGGAACTGCGCTGATAGCGGGTTTCGGGAAACGGATTGAAGGGTATCAGGTTAACCTTGGCCGGCACCCCTTCGAGACAGCGCGCCAGCTGGCGTGCATGTGCATCGCTGTCATTCACACCTGCAAGCAGCACATATTCAAAGGTCACCCGGCGCCGGCCCTCGCCCACATAGTCTTTGCAGGCATCGAGCAGTTCCCGTATCGGGTATTTTTTGTTCAGCGGCACCAGCTGGTCGCGCAGCAGGTCATCGGGTGCGTGCAATGACACCGCCAGGCTGACATCGCAGTCTTCCCGCAGTTGCCTGAGCGCCGGTATAACCCCCGCGGTGCTCAGGGTAACGCGGCGCCTGGACAGGCCATAACCGTAGTCATCCAGCATGATGCCCATGGCGCGAACCACATTGTCATAGTTCAGCAAGGGCTCACCCATGCCCATCATGACAACATTGGAAATCACCCGTTCACCGTCGCTTGTCTGGCCGAGGTCACGTGCCGCAATCCACAGCTGCGCGATGATTTCGCCGCTGCCGAGATTGCGATTGAAGCCCTGCTGCGCCGTCGAGCAAAAACTGCAATTCAGCATGCAGCCGACCTGGGATGACACACACAGGGTGCCACGCCCGGCCTCCGGGATAAACACCGTCTCGATACAGTTGCCATCCGCCATCTGCAACAGCCACTTGCGTGAGCCATCGTCAGACAGGTGATCAGACACAACCTTCGGCAGACACACCTCGGCGCAGCCCTGCAAATCGGTACGCAGTCCCTTGCTGATGTTGGTCATCGCCTCAAAGTCAGTCACTCCCTGCCCATAGATCCATTTCATGACCTGCGTGGCGCGGAAACCCTTATCCCCGCGCGCGGTAAAAAAATCCGTCAGCCCGGCACGGTCAAGATCCAGCAGGTTGGTTTTCATGGGGGTGGTCATGGCGGGTGAGCAGAAATGCCTCAGCGCGTGCGCGGACACAGTTCCTCGTCAGAGAAAAAATACTTGATCTCCACGGCCGCCGTTTCCGGCGCATCCGAACCGTGCACGGCATTTTCATCCACGGTCCTGGCGAAATCCGCACGAATAGTGCCAGGTGCCGCCTCCGCCGGGTTGGTCGCCCCCATCAGTTCGCGGTTCTTGCTGATGGCATCTTCGCCCTCCAGCACCTGCACCACCACCGGACCCGAGATCATGAACTGCACCAGGTCGTTGTAGAAAGGACGTTCGGCGTGCACGGCATAGAACCCTTCTGCCTGTTCCTTGCTGAGATGCAGCATTTTTGACGCAACGACCTGCAGGCCATTGTTTTCAAAACGACTTACGATCTCGCCAATCACGTTCTTGGCGACTGCATCCGGTTTAATTATGGAAAAGGTCCGTTCAATTGCCATGCAAAACTCCATCAATAATCTATAGAAAGAAGAAACCCGCCAGAAAACGGGGGCTTAGTGAATAAACTCAAGCGGGTAGTTTAAGCGGATGAGGGGCAACAGGCAATGATGATGGCGGTATTTAACAATGAAGGCTTACGGTCATTATACGCTGGGTGTCAAAGCCCCTCACCACGATAAAATATAATCCCTTCACCTTCAGTGGGAAGGCCACAATTGCAGGGATACAGGAGGCCGGGCGGTACAAAGCGGCGCACCAGTGGATGCAGCAAGTAGTAGATGAGGGTGCGGGATTTAAAATCAAGCAGTTAGCGGAAGCGCCCCGGGTTCTCTACCGGACTGTTTATTGGAGACAGGCGACCCTGGCCGACGCGCCGGTTGGCGACAATACGCCTGATCCAGCGCCGCAGGCGGCTCGCGGCAGATCCGCCCGGACGCCAGCCTCTCAAGAAACGGGGTCTCTGCTAATGTCGGTTCGATTCACCCTCATGACGGTTCGACTAATGCGCAGGTTAGGGAATCTCTGGTTAATACAACTGACCGTTGCAGGGTGCGCCCTACAGACAGTGCAAAACATGAATACCACAAAATTGTGAATTAATCAGAGCTTCATTAGAAATGTTCGTCCATGCAGGACGGTAAAAAGGTTTTTTCAACAGCCGGCTAGAGGGTAGGACGAAAGCAGGTGGATCGCAGCACGCGGCGGCTGCGTTTAAAGGCCTGCTTCGGTCGCCTGTAGAAACCAGCCGCTTGCCCGCCGAGATCAGGGCGCGTCGCGCCGAATAAGTCACGCTGCTACCCACATTCCAACTCCTTGTCATTATGCCTTTCGGCGAATACACAGCGCGCTATTGTTCCCGCCCCCTACATTCACTGTCAACCACGGCAAACAACGACTTCTGGCAGGCTGTTTACATACTCATATTTCTGTTCTCGTCACACCAGGCAGACTGCTCAATCATACAATCCGGGTATTACACCGTTGTCTGCGGCGAACACAAAGGGATGATAGAGTTCTTTTTCGTAGTAATTGGATGTATTCCCGACAACAGGGATTAATTCCGTTGCATAGTCCTGCCCCGTTACGGGCTGACCCGGAGAAAGACCCGGTGCCGGAGTTACAGTAAACAGGTAGGACTCATAGTTCGGGAATTCGGGGTACAGGACATGAAAGGACTGGGAGAACAATTCACGTGCCACCTGGCTATACACCGTGTCATTACCGAGATAGACAAGTGAGGTAACCTTTGGGGTGTTATCAGCATAAAACTGCCTGTCTGTTGGCGCAGGCACCGCACCCGCAGCTGTCCAGGTGGCGCCACGATCACCAGACATATAGAAATCATTTGTGAAACCTGAGCCATCGGAAGAAACATAGTTAATCAGGAGTCGATCTGAACCCAGATAAACTAGGTTGTAATTGACCTTTTCATGGTTAGACGGATCCAGCCGTGTCACCGATCCGTTAAAGGCAACCGTATTCACCCTCGGCCAGGTCACTCCCCCATCGTCCGATCTGAACACGCCGATCTTGAAGTCCCCGGCACCCGTGTCTTCATATACACCGATAAAGGCATAGGCCTTCTCCTGTGTCTCGCCCTCCGGCGTCGGGACTGCAAGTGTATTGCCCGTGTGACCCAGATAGATAATGCCTCTTGGCAAGTAAATGCCGGTGATTGCACTTCCAGTCGACCATGTAAGACCCGAATCATCTGAATGGTAAACAGTAAAATCACCATAGTGGCCGTTTGTTTTAATGGCACCCGGCGATATATTGAGTTTGATAAGACGACTGCCACCGGTAAAGGCCCTGGTATTATGTGTTACATAATATTCACCGTCAGGCGCCTTTGCGGGCGCCGTATCCGGCATGACGGTCCATGTCCGCCCCAGATCATCGGAACGGTAGTCAACAGGCAAACCGGCATCATCGATGCCTGAACCCAGCAGTTGCTGGTCACCCAGGTAGGTCATATAGAAGATTGAATGGCCTCTTGCCGGATTACCCGCGTCTGCTACGACAGTCCCGTTCCTCCAGTTAAGGCCAAAGTCCGGGGAAAGAAACGGGGTAAATGTATCCGGTACAGCTTCCTCATCATTCAGAAAGGTCATCAAACCGCCTGAACTGAATACCGATGCAGCGATGCCCTCCTCCTGTCCGATGACGCCCTTGTACACGACTACCAATGGGGAATAGTCAGTCGTACTGACGTCTGCGCCAGGTTTTTCGATGACAAACTCTATAGTGGAGTCACCCGGTTCCGTTATCTGTACCGGCATGTCGACCTGCAGGTCAGCAACACCAGCATTCACCATTGGATTCGTACCGCCGGAATAGACTGCCTGAGAGACCGGCAACGGGACACGCGAACCGTCATTCGTGGTGTAGTAAAAGCTAAAGGTGCCACCGGTAAGAAATGATATCCCACCGTTCTCATCCGGCCATTTCGAAGCGTTCTCGACGACCACACGCAGGTGGGTTGCGTCTTGTTCCGTCACCGCCCTCACCTTCAGGCGACCACGGAAGAAGTAGTCGATGAGGCCGGCGCTATAGGCGACGGCGCGGGGTAATAATAGACGGGCTTGTGTATCGTAAATATCCTGATTGAGAGTGTACGTCTCTATTTCATATGTTTCCGAATTATCCAGGAAAATACTTTGTTTTGTTGCAATTGATGTTGTTGTATACGCCGGATTCTGCTTATCCGTAACCACATGTTCAAGATACGTGTGATATCCACCCTTGTCGTCATCCCAGCTATAGTAGGCATTAAATTCGTCGGGATCATTGCCTGGCTCTGAATAATAGTAGGGACCAATCAGGGGTACTTTCTTGTCTCCCAGATTACGGCCCGCGCTGAAGAATTCCCGGTTACTGAAATCTGCCATCCCGCGGCCATTCAGCCCTTCCCGTGTGCTCCAGTAATCACTGTAGCGATTAAAAGCAGGCTTCGGGTATGCGCCAATCTCAAGAACCGGATATTCCGTAACACTAATCCCGGTCTCGTTAACCTTGTCGATAGCATTAGGTTCCTGGGTTATTCGTGCCTCCAGATAACGCTCGAAAAAGCTGGCGTGACCGACGACACCACTGGCTATATCCCAGCAATCACCGGAGTGTGGATCTTCCCGGGTGTGTTGGGGCTGAGCGACATCCTCGATGAGATGGACA
>CAMYIO010000153.1 GCA_947258515.1 uncultured Ectothiorhodospiraceae bacterium | reverse complement strand
AACCCAATCATTGCAAAAAGTCTTATTGTAGGAGCGGCGTCGCCTACAGGATGTAGGTGAGGGGCGCAAGCAGGACGCGGAAGCTTCTCGCCGCGATTCGCGCCGGGGACGGCGCTCCTACAGCACTGATCCAGAATCACACTGATGGTGAACTCCAGGATCAGAATGAAATATTCATTTCATCCTGTCAATCATGTGACGAAACCAGCTTTCAGGCCGAGATTTATGCAATTATCGGGTTAACAGTCAATTGTAAAGCGGCGAAATGAATTTCTCCTGCACAAAGCACCCGGTTAGAACCATGGTGGCTGCGATTACAACTCGCATCGATATTCGCATCGGTAAAATAGTGATGAGAAATTGATGGCGTGATAAATGAAATCACTTGTCGGTAGTGGCTTGATCTGACAGGTAGTGCCAGGAAATCAGGCTGAGTCTATCTGGTATCAAGCTATAAAATAGTTTCGCCTGCATTCGTCAGCCTGCCCTTATGAACGGTCGTCGTCGAGAGCTTTCCTGTTTAACACCATTTGTACCTGCTGAAGATTTTCCTTCGCAGGGATATAGCCAGGTTGCAGCCGCAAAGCCTCTCGGAAATGTTGAATGGCCTGCTCAGATTTACCCTGATTTTTCCTTATGAGGTCAAGTACATTATGTGCCCGATACTGTTTCGGGTTAATACGCAAAGCTGCTTGGGCATGCTCATGCGCCTCATCGTAACGATGATGGCTGACCAGAAGACAGGCTAACTCTACATGAGCAGGGAGATAATCGGGCTTGATTTGTAGCGCATGATAATAATGCCGGAGTGCAGCCACCTCTTCGACGATTTGCTGCATGGAAGCCAGTATACGCAGGGGTGCAATGTCCTCTTCGACGGCACGCCTGAATGACTGCTCTGCTTGGTCATACTGCCGCAGCTTGAAATGGGTCTTGCCAATTCTGTAATGGAGATCTGCATAGCGATCATCTAACCCGAGTGCCTGTTGATAAGCGTTCAACGCTTCACTGAAATCACCCGCCACGTAGAGATCTGTTGCGTGCTGAAATAATTTCTCCCAGCCCCTTTGTGCTTGCTCGCCCAATCCCTCCCGGTGCTCACTCTTGAACGGGGACATGTCCCTGATATTAATCACCGGCTTGACAAGGATCACGCCTGCATCTGCGCTGTGCGCAATTCTGATCATGCGCATGAGGTTTAGACGATAGTGTGTGGTGACCTGCCGCTTCAGAATATCATCGCGATGATAGCTCTCCGGGCCAATTGTATGATTCAGGATTTCATCAACTTCACCATCCAGCCTGTTATGTGACTGTGCCTGCGTCTGTGCCTGCTTCAGCGAAGTGGACTGCGCGGCATCAATCATGTCGTTCATTACCGTATAGATTCGCGTCCCGCTGAGTGTCGCATTCAGATTGATCAGCCATGCAGGAAGATCGGCAAGCGCGCCGTAGGAGCGCTCCTCAAGAAACTCGTTACTCCTTGCCCGGGGCGTTGTATCTGATCAACAGCACTCAGGCCCGCATGGCACGAAATGACCAGAACGCGGCAGGCATATCGGTTACCGTCAGCATCAGGCAAGAACGTTCTGACTCGATCCGGAGCCTATTTTAATGGTACGTGGACAAAACCTGAATTGAAATTGGTGAAATAAATAAATTTAGAATCCCCGTATAGGGGATCCGTAACCCCCCCGCCTTCAGGCGGTGGATCGTTATGTATGCAAAAGGTACTCAATAGAATTTTAACAGCATCCAAAAAGAAGAGTTCCTTCTCCCTCCGGGACGCCTATGTAGGTGGTAGGGCACCAACAGTAGGCGCATTAGGCGACGCATGGAGCACTTGCCGAGAAGGGCAGGAAGAGGGGATATTAAATCAGATTGTTGCCTGTATTTTATCCCTGGCCCCTCGCTTCGCTCCCCGCTTGCTACGAAAACCCGGTTCGATTTCCACTTCTTCAAGGTCGCCGGTGCAAGTGATGTCCACGCAGTCTTTGGCAAAGAATAGCCGGATATCTTCAATGGCTTCCCTGGCATCCAGATCCAGCAGGTTGCCCTCAGGTATCCAGCAGTCGGCGGCTGAGTAGTGTCTGCATATCGCACCGGCCATCGGCAATGAGATAGGGGTAGACGGTGCGGCGTTCCACCCGGTAGATAATCCGGTAGGGCTTGAAAAAAGAGCTCCCTGAATTCGTGGATAGCCAACGCAGGCAGTTCTTTCGGATATGTACCGTTAAAGAGGCTGAAATCAGGAGGGGTATGGGGCTAAAACACGCGATACCTGACCCTGGCCCGCAACAGCACATCGACACTCCGTAACAATGTTTAACAATTCAGGGCTGGTATTAACCTGATGAGACCGGTAACCTTTTAGTTAGTAAAGTGTAAACAACCGTATCGGAAGCCTTGAATCCAGCAAGGCATGTATGAAAACGATGCGGCCATTGACTCGGAAAGGTTTTATTGGGGTGGCCCACTACCTGGAGCTGTCATTCCGTACGCCGTGTAGCGCTGAAGCGGGATCCAGTTCAGGTGTGTACGACCGTTGCCGGATTACCGCTTTCGCGGAAATGACAGCTAGCAGCTTGATCAGAGAGTGGTCATCAAGTGTACGGCATGGATTTTTCACGGTATCCCGGAAACTTAACAAAGTAGTATTAAAACATAACAAAAGGATTTGATGGTGACATTCCAGAACGACCGCAGACTTGTATGTCTGCATCATCACGCGAGTGACTGTAGCTTAGTCCGTGTTGTGGAAGCAGCCGGCTGGCAGGTACACAGTATCCATGATCTCGCCGGCGCCCGCGCCCTGATCAAAGGCAAAGAAATCGATATCGGGCTGGTACTGCTTTCGGGTGCCGAACCGGAGGACTGGTTGCGGCAGTCCGAGGACTTGCTTTCCCGGTTTAGCGGCACCGAGTGGGTTGCCGTCGTCTCCGTTGAGTTGCTGGACTGCCCCATGACACGTGATTTTCTCGCAGCCCATTTTCTGGACTTTCATACCCTGCCCGTTGATCCGGACCGTTTTCTTCACAGTCTCGGCCATGCCTATGGCATGGCAACCCTGTTGCCGACAACCCGGCCCGCAATCGGGAAGGAGCGCATCATCGGCAGCTCGGAGTCATCGCGCTTGCTCATTAATGAACTCGATAAGGTTGCGCGGGTTAATGCACCGCTACTCATCACCGGCGAGAGTGGCACGGGCAAGGAACTGGCCGCCAGGGAAGTCCATATCCGATCCGACCTGCATGAGGCCCCGTTCGTTGCCGTTAACTGCGTCGAACTACCGCCCTCGCTGATCCATGCCGAGCTGTTCGGCTACGAAAAGGGGGCGTTTACGGGCGCTAACAGGCGCAAGATTGGTTATCTGGAACAGGCCTGCGGCGGCACGATTTTCCTGGATGAGATCGGCGATCTTCCGATCGACCTGCAGATACTGCTGCTGCGTTTCCTCGAGCAGAAGAGTATCCGGCGTGTCGGGGGTGTCGATGACATCCCTGTCGATGCCCGGGTCATTGCCGCGACCCACGTAAACCTGCCGATGGCGGCCCAGGAAGGCCGCTTCCGCGAAGACCTGTTCCACCGTCTGAATGTGCTGCATATCCACACGCCGGCGCTGCGCGAGCGCAACGAGGACATCGAGCAACTGGCACTCCATTTTCTCGATAAATTTTCCCATGAGTCCAGCATTGAAGTGCGTGGTTTCACCCGCTCAGCCCTTGATGCCATGCGCCGCTATTTCTGGCCCGGCAACATTCGCGAACTCATGAACCGTATCCGGCGCGCGCTGGTGATGTGCAGCGGCCGCCTGATCACCGTGGCCGATCTCGGCATACAGGACAAGACCCCTGCCGCCCGAGACCTGCTCCCGCCACGCAGCCTGGAGGTGGTGCGCGCCGAGGCGGAACGGACCGCCATCAGCGAGGCACTTGAGCATGCCAATGGCCATGCTAACCAGGCGGCGGAATTACTGGAGATCTCGCGCGCCAGCCTCTACCGGTTAATGGAGAAACACGGTCTCAGGATAGCTGACTGGGCAGCAAATCCTGCCAACTGCCAGGGGTCGGATCCGGGTGGTTCTGTCTCGGGCTCGAGTGAGAATGACGAGACGCAACTATCACCGGATCCGTCGCCTGCACTCCGCCTGCGGCACTAATCCCACCGTAATGAACATGCTCCGGCATACCTGTCATGACCGGGATAGCGAAACAAAATGGGACATATGACATATACGGATATACAGGCTCATCTATGTCTCAGAAACAAGAATTAGGAATAAAATTTTAAAACCATTTAAATACAAGAATTTAGTACATTTAGGTACGTAAGTATACGTACAACTGGACTGGTTCAATTATCTCATATTTGAGACAAACTATAGTTGAAGGCGGCGCAATTCTTAAAAATATGCAATAAATACAATTACATATAAAGTTGGCATATTGCTTGCTTTAGTCAATTGACTGACGTGCGTCTTATACGCATGGATGTACGAAGAATTCATGCAGTTAACAAACAACACACCACTAGAATGGGTTGTACAAATAACAACATCACATTCAGGGAGAAGGGATTTGCATTCGCAGCGTAGGGCAGCATCCTGCCATACCACACGACGACACAGATCGGCCGGGCCGGCGATCAGGCGCATGCGAGGCTTCACACTCTTCTGGCTGGTCGCGTCAATTGTCTTTGCGGGCGCCTTCGCCTCAACCCTCTATGTTAAGTGGCTGTCTTTAAATCCCCGGGCGGGGATTGAGCTGTCCGCGCTTCAAGAAACCCCTGTGGCTGACTCTGATGTGGCTGGGGCACGCGAGGATGCAGATACCAATGATAATACCGAGCAGACCTCCGGTCGCTGGTTCGCCCTGGGGGATCAGGGAAATCCTGACAAGCAGATCGCCCGGTAAGTGGTCGTGGAAAAGGCCATTCAAAGCCGGGAATTCAC
>CAMYIO010000152.1:9906-15012 GCA_947258515.1 uncultured Ectothiorhodospiraceae bacterium | reverse complement strand
TGATGCCGTGGCGGATCACGGAATCCGGTACCAGTCCCTGCTCGGTCCAGTCTATTGTTTTGCGGGTGGCGTTCACGCGGGTTCTCCCTGTATTCGGTAGTTTTCAACAGTGCGCAAATCTTATACAAATACTTATACAGATGTCAACAAGATTTTCAATCACTTCGTATCGAAAGCCTCTTTGGGGCGCGGGAATCAGTACATAATAATTATAACCTACTGTAAATTTTAATTATTATAAAGTTTTTCCGTGTTTATTCACGACCGGTGGTTCAATTCAAAAAATAGTGCAAAAATTGTACATATAGTGTATAACTATAACTAACGAAGCGGTAAACAGGTGTGTGGAGGTTGAGATGAAAAGATGGTTGGCAAGCATCGCTGTGGTGGCCCTGTTGGGTAATTCAGCCGCGGCAGCGTCGGCGGATTGCCCGGCCGCGCTGGATTTCCACCAGCGGCCACTGATGGGTGACAAACCGGTACATCTGTGCGAGGCATTTCGCGGGCAGGTGGTGCTGGTCGTCAATACGGCCAGCAAATGTGCATACACACCACAATATGAGGGACTGGAGGATGTGTACGCGCGTTACCGAGAGCGTGGCCTGGTGGTCGCCGGATTTCCATCCAATGATTTCGGTTCACAGGAACCCGGCAGCGAGAAACAGGTAAGGGATTTTTGCAGGCTCACCTATGGCGTGCAGTTCCCGATGTTCGCCAAGACGCGTGTGCTGGGTCCCGATGCGGAACCTTTCTATCGTTACCTGGCCGATGTCACCGGCGATACGCCGCGCTGGAATTTTCACAAGTACCTGCTTGACAGGGAGGGACGCGTGGTCGCGAGTTTTCCCAGCCAGGTCGGCCCGAATGATGAGCGTCTGATCACGGCCATCGAGACATTGCTCTAGGGAGTCTCTGATTAATCTAACGCACCCTGCAGACAATGCAAAATATGAATGCCAGGAAAATGTGAATTAATCAGAGCTTCCCTGGGTGTGACTGCAAACGCAACGCTGGTAACCCTGTCGGTAAATATATAAAGGAGATTGATGATGCTGAATCATGCGCAGAACACGTTTGAATCCGGCCTTGGTCAAGTGCGACTCGGTGTCAGTGCCTGCCTGCTCGGCGCCAAAGTGCGCTTCGACGGTGGCCACAAGAGAAACCGCTTCCTCATCGAGGAACTCGGTAGCCACTTCGAGTTCGTGCCGTTTTGTCCGGAGGTGGCGATTGGCATGGGTACGCCGCGTCCCTCGATACGGCTGGTCGGAGATGTCGAGGCGCCACGTGCGCTGGGCACCCGCGACGATGGCCTGGATGTGACCGATGCCTTGCAGGCGTACAGCGACAACAGGGCGCGGCGACTGCAGGGTTTGTCCGGATTTATTTTCAAGAAGGACTCCCCGAGTTGTGGCATGGCGCGGGTCAAGGTCTACAGTGAAAAGGGCATGCCACAGCGGGACGGTGTCGGCATCTTCGCGCGCGCGGTGCAGCAGGCGAATCCGCTGTTGCCGGTTGAGGAAGAGGGCAGGTTGAATGATTCGGTCTTGCGGGAGAACTTTGTCTCGCGGGTGTTTGTCTACGCGCGCTGGCAGGCACTGCGACAACAGGGGCTGAGTAAAAAGGGCCTGCTCGATTTTCATACCCGCCACAAGCTGTTGTTGATGGCGCACAGCCCCGTTGCCTACCGGGAGCTCGGTCGCTCGCTGGCGCAGCTCGATCATGCAACCCTGGATGAGCTGGCAGACGGTTACATCGAGCGTGTTATGCAGGTGCTGAAAACGCCGGCCAGCCGCAAGCGTCACGTCAATGTCCTGCAGCATCTGCTGGGTTATCTGCGCAAGCATGTCGACGCGGCCAATCGTGCCGATCTGGTCGGTGTCATCGACGACTACCGGCGCGGCATGGTGCCACTGGTGGTGCCGGTGACGCTGTTGCAGCACCATTTCCACAGCAACCCGCATCCCTGGATCAGTCGGCAGGTGTACATGAAGCCGCACCCGCGTGAACTGATGCTGCGTAACACGCTGTAGAGGGTTGCTTGTGAGCACGCAGTTCGGGGTACTGGTGATCGGTGACGAGATCCTCTCCGGTAAACGTCAGGACAGGCACTTTGCGCATGTGATCGACACGTTGCGTGCGCGCGGCCAGTCAGTCGCCTGGTATCGTGTTGTCGCTGACGACAGCAAGGCCCTCTACGAAAGTCTCTGCCAGAGTCAGCTGGACTGTGTACCGGTGCTGTGCTTCGGCGGTATCGGTGCGACGCCTGACGATAACACCCGCCAGGCTGCTGCACAGGCATTCTGCTGCCGCTTGCAAGTACACGCTGAAGCACTGGCGCTGATCGAATCCCGCTTTGGAGCGGCTGCAAGACCCAACCGCGTGCGCATGGCGGAGTTACCGGAGGGCTGTTTGCTGATTCCCAATCCGCGTAACCGTATTGCCGGGTTCACGCTCTACGAGCACCATTTTTTTCCCGGTTTTCCAGACATGGCGTGGCCGATGCTGGACTGGGTGCTGGAAAGTTATTATCCGCGCTGTGAAAGCAGCATGCTGCACGAGTCTTCGCTGCGCGTGTTCGGTGTAGCGGAGTCTGCATTGCTGGATCTGATGGAGAGCATGACGCTGGAATTTCCCGCGGTACGGCTATTCAGTTTGCCGCGTCTGGGTGACCCGGTCAGTATTGAACTTGGTTTTCGCGGCGAGCAGCGTGGCGTGGATGCGGCCTTCGCCCGTCTGCAGTCAGAGCTGGAGCAACGCCACTTGTTGTTTGAGCGGCAAGATGCTGCATGAATTCAACCACTCATAGACGGAGAGTATTATGAGTCTGACGCGTGTGCAGCAACGGCTGCTGGTGTATGCCACGAAAAACCCTGACAACGGCTGCTGGGAGTGGAACGGGCAAATAGCCAACAGCGGCTATGGCCGTATCAAGGTCAAGGATCATCATGGCGAGCTGCGCATGCAGAGTGCGCAGCATGCCAGTTACGAGGCCTTCATCGGTCCATTGCCTGATGGTCTGCTGGTGAAGCAAACCTGCAACAACCGTTTATGCATCAATCCTGAACACCTCGAGCTATTCGATCCGGTTAAAAGTTGTTCCGTCTGACTGATTTTCCCGTTGACTCGATCTGTCTTGCAGGAGCGCCGTCCCCGGCGCGATTCGGTCGGCGAGGACGCCGCTCCTACAGGTGTATCTATTGGTGTAGGAGCGCCGTCCCCGGCGCGATTCGGTAAGATCATTATTCGCGGCGAGGACGCTGCTCCTACAGGTGTATCTGTTGGCGTAGGAGCGTCGTCCCCGGCACGATTCGGTAAGGCGATCATTCGCGGACGCGGTCCGCTCCTACAGTGCGATGATTGGGTTGACTCAGCTTCTTTGCAGTTGCCTGACCTGATCCCAGGCGCCTAGTGCCTGTCTGCGACTGTCCTGCAAGTCCACCAGGGGTTCCGGGTAGTCCTTGCCGAGAATGATGCCGGCATCCGCCAGCATGGCAGGGTCAGCCGCCCAGGGTTTGTGTATATACCTGTTGTCGAGTCTGTCCAGCTCAGGTAGCCAGCGGCGAATGTAGAGACCGGCCTTGTCGAACTTTTCTCCCTGCAATACCGGGTTGAAAATGCGGAAGTAGGGCGCGGCATCGGCGCCGCAGCCGGCGCACCATTGCCAGCCCATGGTGTTGTTGGCGAGGTCGGCGTCCACCAGTGTATCCCAGAACCAGCGTGCGCCTTCCTGCCAGGGGATCAGCAGGTTCTTGATCAGGAACGAGGCGGCAATCATGCGCACGCGGTTATGCATGTAACCGGTCGCCCATAATTCGCGCATGCCGGCATCAACCAGCGGGATCCCTGTTTGTCCGCGTTGCCAGCATTGCAGGTCCTTTTTGTAGTGCTTTTTCCAGGGGAATGCATGAAAACGCGTGTCCATGGATTGCAGGGGTGTGGACGGAAAGTGATACAGCAAGTGGTAGCTGAATTCCCGCCAGGCGATCTCGCGTAAATACGATTCAGTAGCGGGAATGAGGCCGCGAGTGGTTGTGGTCGCTGCCTGGTTGGATAGTGAGTTCCAGATTTGCAGCGGACTGATTTCACCAAAGTGCAGGTGCGCTGACAGGTGGGAGGTGCCGGCAAGTGCGGGCCTGTCCCGATGGGCTGTGTAGTCGAGCAGGTTTTGGTCACTAAAGTCCTGCAGCGCTTTCCATGCGCCGTCTTCACCGGGCGTCCAGTGCGTGTAAAAGGCCTGGTCCCATTTGACGGTCGGCAGCAGTTCGAGCGAGTCGACGGACACGGACTCCGTGAAGCGGCCGGCGTCGAAGGCCGGCAAGGTTTCAGAGGCAGCAATGACTTCGCGGGACGGCCCGGTACTGTGCAGCTTCTTCCAGAAGGGGGTGAATACACGGTAGGGGGTACCGTCTTTTTTCAGGTTTTCACGGGGCCCGCGCAACAGTGCGGCGTTATGGCTACTGACGTGGCACCCCTGTTTTTCAAGGGCCTGCCTGATGCGCGCATCGCGTGCTCTATGGGCCGGTTCATAAAGGCGGTTCCAGGCCAGTCGGTCTGTACCGGTCTGCTGCAGCAATCTTGTGAGGATGTCTAGCGGGTCGCCCTGAAAGACCAGCAGGTCGCTGCCGTGTTGTTGCAGTGATTGTTGCAGCGCAATCAGGCTGTGGTGCAGCCACCAGGCGCTGGCGGCCCCCGTTTGCCAGTCGCTATCGGGATCGTCATGGATGTAGACGGGCAGGGGTGTGTGGCCTTCCTCGAGGAGTGCCTGCAAGGCAGGATTGTCGGCCAGGCGCAAGTCGTGTCGAAACCACAGCAGTGCCGGCGACATGTCAGCGGGGCTTGTGGGTCTTCAAGGTCTTGTTGATCAGTTGCAGGCCGCTGGCAATGTTCTCACCCAGGTAAGTAGCACCGCTCTGTGTCACTTTTTTCTGATGTGAAACCGCTGTTCCCCCGCCGACAAAAACCGGCGTCTTGATATGGCTGACGAGTTCCGGCAACTCTGTGTCAAGCACACCGCGGGCAGGTTTTGCCGCGCCCGACAAGACGACGCCTGCACAGGCTTTTATTTTGAGCACGGCGGGGATTTGTTGCAGGGGGGTATTGGCGCCG
>CAMYIO010000152.1:0-9878 GCA_947258515.1 uncultured Ectothiorhodospiraceae bacterium | reverse complement strand
AACCTTTCTACGGCATCGAGCATCTTGTCCTGCTGGTTTTTCCAGTTATCGCTTTCGTCTGTGGCAGATGAGGCAGCGGCATCGCCGGGCATCTGGTCGAGCAGGGGTTTGACGTGGCCGACAGAAATGCCCTGGTTGAGTAACTCGATAATTCGGTTGATGCGTTCCACATCCTGGTTTGTATAGAGCCGGTGGCCCTTGGGTGTCCGTTGCGGGATGATCAGACCGTAACGACGTTCCCAGGCGCGCAGTGTGACCGAGTTCACGCCCGTAAGGATGGATACGGTACGGATCGGGAGCAGGCCTTCGGCCGGTGGTGCCAGTATTTTATTGACAGACGCGTCCATGGAGGTTCTCGCTAAAAGTTATACAAGCATCTTCACATATTGTACAAGAAATTGAAAGCGAGGGGGTGGCGGTGATTCGGTGTTTCAGCAGGGTCATCGATTCTCTGCTGACCGGCTTCATTGTGCGAACTGAAGGTTGTTTGTGCGGTTGGTGCCGTCAGTTGCGAACACGTCCTGCATCCGCCAGGGTTTTCCGTTGCAGTGTGGGTAATTGCTGCAATCGCGGGTGCAGCCGCGGCATGGCAGGCGATGGCTGTCGTTGCCCTGGGGCAGTACCCTCGCTGCCTGGCCGTGCTTATTGCGTGCTGTTGTGCTCATACTGATGTGCCCTCGTGGCGGTAGAAAAAACCGGGATGGTGGGCACCATCCCGGTTTTTTTGAACAACTTTCATTGCCTGGCGAAATCAGGAACAAACGCCGTGTGAGGCGGTAGTGCGGGCTGGCTGCCTAGCCCTCGTCGATACCGCTGTCTATCGGGTTGTTGATGATCTCGTGCAGGCGGCTTCCCGGCACGTAAGAATGCAGTATCTCGATGCTTTCACGTTCAGCGACACGGATGGCCTCGTCGTAGTACTGCTCGGTCTGGCGGATCTGTAGTTCGTAGTTGCTCATGGCGGTTCTCCTGTGTGGTTGGAGGCAGGTTGTGCCTGCACTGGTCGATGGTTCGTTCCCCTTCAAATTAAAAAAGTGGTCGCCCGGATGATGTGGGGGAGGAGTCCGGGCGACCTGTCGGTTAACTAATAGTTGCTATCCTCCTGAAGGATGTTTGATTGTCTGTTTTCGATGATACGAATCTTGTATAAAACAAAAGAGCTTCTTACCTTGTGATTTGAATAATAATACAAATATTGTACATGTCAACGGTTAATTTGATATATTTTGCCAACAATAATAGAAATGTTTTTATAAACAGCGGCATATGTATGTACAAAGTTAGTACAAAGAGGGAGTAATATCACTGGGCATCGACGTGGTGAGTGTTAGGGGAGCCTGGATTGCCTGTTTCGCAAGGTGCTGAGTGTCCGGTTTCCGGGCGGGGCTTGTTGCCGGCTAAAAAACGGGATGGGTGGTGCCCTTGCAGCAAGGGTGGCGGTTTAATCTGCGCTGGATTTGTGTCATATTCCTCCGCCATTGGAATTCAGTGCTATGACGTCAGCGAAGTCGATCGGGGCTTCCCTGAATGCACGTGTCCGACGAACGCGATTTTCGCCTACACCACTTTCTTCACCCTTCTTACTAAACTGGAAACAGCAGGTATCTGATGAATGATCTGAGTTTTTCCCTGCCCCGTGCACTTGAAACGGATTTGACCCGTGCGCTGGATGACTGGCAACAGCACGACAAGGTGACACGCCTGTGGAACCGCGATGCGTCACTCTGGAGCAATAGCGATGAGGCCGACTGGCTTGGCTGGTTGACCATTGTGCAGCAGTCGCTGGAGCAACTCGATGACGTGCAGGCATCGATAAGCGGCTTGCTCGACAGGGGTATCAAACAGGTGGTGCTGCTGGGCATGGGCGGCTCCAGCATGGCGCCTGAGGTCTTGCGTGAAACCTTCGGTCAACAGCCGGGCTTCGCCGAGCTGCTGGTGCTGGACAGTACCGACCCGGCACAGATTGCTACGGTTGAGGCGGCACTGACGCTTGAGCAGAGCGCCTTTATTGTCGCCAGCAAGTCAGGCGCTACGCTGGAACCCAATATACTCAAGGCCTATTTTTACCAGCGCATGATCGAGGCCGTCGGTGCTGAGCAGGCCGCCGCGCATTTTATTGCAATTACCGACCCGGATTCCGCCGTGGAGAAAGCGGCCAGAAAGGACGGCTACCGATTCATATTTCATGGCGTACCTGAAATCGGCGGGCGTTTTTCCGCATTGTCCAGTTTTGGCGTGGTGCCTGCCGCCGTCATCGGTATCGATTGCCGGCGCTTTCTGGAAAATGCGCAGGCGATGGTATCGGCCTGCAAGGTGACGACCGCGGCGGACAACCCGGGTGTATTGCTGGGTTGTCTCCTTGGTGTGGCAACGCTCAACGGACGCGACAAGCTGACGTTTATTGCCTCTGCGCAGGTTGCCTCGATGGGCGCCTGGCTGGAGCAGTTGATTGCCGAGTCCACCGGCAAGCAGGGCAAGGGTGTGTTGCCGCTGGACGGCGAGCCGACAGGTTCACCCGATGCTTACGGCGATGACCGTGTGTTTGTCTACCTGCGCCACGATGGAACGGCGGATGCCGGCCAGGACAACGCCGTTGAGCGGCTGGAACAGGCGGGCCAGCCGCTCATTCGCATCAACATGACGGATGTCTATAACACCGGCCAGGAAATGTTTCGCTGGGAAATTGCGACCGCGGTGATCGGTTCGCTCATCAAGGTGAATCCCTTTGATCAGCCGGACGTGGAGGCCAGCAAGATAGAAACGCGCAAGTTAATGGGTGCCTTCGAGACCGATCGCAACCTGCCCGGGGAAGTACCGCTGGCCGAGGACGGGCAACTGACCCTGTATGCTGATGCGCGCAATGCCGCCGATCTGGGCGACTTGTGCGGGGAGCACGCGACCCTGGCTGATTATCTGCAGGCACATCTGTCTCGTATCAAGACGGGCGATTACATGGCCTTCCTGGCCTACCTGGAACGCAATGCGACCCATACAACATTGATCCAGGCCATGCGCGAACATCTGCGTGACGCCCGTAAGGTGGCGACCTGCCTGGGTTTCGGGCCGCGCTTTCTGCATTCGACCGGTCAGTATTACAAGGGCGGACCCAACAACGGCGTCTTTTTGCAGTTAAGCTGCGATGCCGTACACGACCTGCCGGTACCTTTCGAGCATTACAGTTTTGGCATGGCCGAGGCCGCACAGGGACGCGGTGACTTCGAGGTGCTCGCCGAGCGTGGTCGGCGTGCCCTGCGTGTCCACCTCGGCAGCGACGTTGAGGCGGGCCTGAAGCGGCTCGGGCAGTTGCTGGCCTGACGGGCGCAGGCGCTGTGTTGTAGGAGCGGCGTCCTCGCCGCGATTCGCGCCGGGGACGACGCTCCTACAGTGCCGCAGGTTCGGCAAAGCGTAGCGTGCCCAACACGCATGCTATAGATGTTGGGCATGTCACTTTGTTCCTTTGCCCAACCTACCAGTCTGGGCCAGTTGTTGGCCTGACGAGCACTGGTGTTGTGTTGTAGGAGCGGCGTCCTCGCCGCGATTCGCGCCGGGGACGCCGCTCCCACAGTACCGTTGATTGGGCACGCTATTCAGACCTTGGTACTATTTAATATGTTCATACAGGCGGGTACATTATCTGTTGCAGGACATGGCCTGCCTGCTGCCACACTGGAAAATGCACTATGGAACACCTGATTGCACCGCATGGCGGTACGCTATGCAACCTGCTGGTCGATGAAGACCAGGCTGAAAAACTCAAGCAGGAGTCGGGCACATTTCTTAACGTGACCCTGAGCCAGCGACACATTTGCGATCTGGAGCTGTTGCTGTGCGGCGGGTTATCACCGTTGCGCGGCTTCATGGACCAGGCGAGTTACGAGTCGGTTATCAGCCAAATGCAACTGCCCGATGGCAAGCTGTGGTCAATCCCGATTACCTTTGATGTCCCTGCAAGGCTGGCGGAGAAGATCGAACCCGGACAGCGGCTGGCGCTGTGTGATGGCGAAGGCTTTATGGTCGCCGCGATGACGGTCAGTGACACGTGGCAGCCGGACAAGCAACGCGAGGCCGAGGAAATTTATGGTACCACCTCGACGGCGCACCCCGGTGTGCGCTACCTGCTGGAACAGGTGCACGACACCTATGTCGGCGGCGAGGTCACGGGCGTGCAGTTACCGATCCACAATGATTTCGAGACGCTGCGCGATACCCCGGAAGAACTGCGGCACCTGTTTGACAAGATGGGCTGGCAGAACGTGGTCGGCTTTCATACCTGCAAACCCATGCACCGGCTGCACCGCGAGATCACCCTGCGTGCGGCCAAAGAGGCGCAGGCGAATATTCTGCTGCACCCCTCGGTGGGGATGACCAAGCCGGGTGATCTGCATTATTACGCGCGCGTGCATTGTTACCAGGCAATTCAGCATCATTACCCGCACCACATGGCGGTGCTGTCATTGTTGCCCTCCGCGGTGCGCATGGCCGGACCGCGGGAAGTGTTGCTGAACGCCATCATGCGCCAGAACTACGGTTGTTCTCACATGATCGTGGGGCCCGAGCACGCGGCACCCCCGGGGGTGCGTGACGAGGCGAAGCGTTTCTATCCGCGCTATGCGGCACAGGAAATGATGGAGCAACACCAGCACGAACTTGCCATCAGGATGGTCCCGGTACAGGAGCTGTGTTATGCAGCGGATGCCGAGGCCTTTGTGCCGTCCGACCCGCAGAACAAGCAGTGCATCCGTTTCACGGACAGGGATCTGAAGCACCATCTGGAACACAACCAGGAAGTGCCCGCCTGGTACTCCTACCCGGAGGTGATCGCGGCCTCCTGACGCTGTTCTTCACCGGCCTGTCGGGCTCGGGTAAATCAACCATCGCGAAGTTGCTGTATGCCAAGTTCATCGAGGAAGGCGGCCGGCCGATCACCCTGCTGGACGGCGACGTGGTGCGCCTGAACCTGTCCAGTGAACTGGGTTTTTCCAGGGAGCACCGCAATATCAACGTCAGCCGCATTGCCTTCGTCGCCAGTGAAATCACCAAGAATGGCGGCATCGCGATTTGTGCACCGATTGCACCCTATACCGCCATGCGCCGCCACGCACGCGAGACGGTAGAACAATACGGCTCCTTCATCGAGATCCATGTCGCGACCTCGCTGGAGGTCTGCGAAAGCCGCGACCGCAAGGGCCTGTACGCCAAGGCGCGCGAGGGCATTATCCCCGAGTTCACCGGCATCAGCGATCCCTACAACCTGCCCGAACATCCGGAGATCCGCATCGATACCACCGGCAAGAGCCCCATGCAGGCCGTGCAGGAAATCATGCTGTACCTGCTGCGCGAGGGGTATATCGATACCAACGACGACATCTGCGCAGAAAAGAACGTGTAGGAGCGGACCGCGTCCGCGATTGCCAGAAGTACAACTGGCCACGGAAGCACACGGAAGGACACGGGAAAAATAAATCGCCTTGCTGGAACAAATCTGCATTTTTCCGTGGCTGGTGCCTTGAATTTGCAGGAGTGGACCGAGTCCGCGAATGCCAGAAGTACAATTGACCACGGAAGCACATGGAAAGAATATCCTTATCACCGCGAGCTGTACCAGTGCGCCGCAAGCGCCTAACAACAACCCACCTCTCGTCATTGCGAGCGTAGTGAAGCAATCTCCATCAGGCACAAATTTCCGGGTAAAGATCACTCCAGTCCGGATTCATACTTTCAATTAACCTTATTTTCGCTTACTGGAACCGGACTTTATCTGTTTCTCTCTAGATATGGCCTGGTACATATCTTCGTAAAGTTCAAAGTAAACCAGACTGGTCAGATTATATTTGTGGGTGAAGCCCTTCGTAATCTTGTGCTTGTGCTGCCATATTCGTCCGGGCAAGTCGCTCGTGACGCCCGTGTACAGGGTGCCATTAAACCTGTTGGTAAGGAGGTATACGGCAGGCTGTCTTTTCATTGCTTAAGGAACCTCTGATGTGTCGTCATTGCGAGGAACAAAGTGACGAAGCAATCTGTAACTCGTTGACTCACTGGTTACGAGATTGCTTCGCTTCGCTCGCAACGACGGGCTACATGAATTAATCAGAGGTTCCTTAATCCTGTATCTACTCGAGAAGATCAGATGTTCGGAGCTGTATTGAGGAGATTGCTTCGCTGCGCTCGCAATGACGGGCGTGAAGTGCTCGCGATGAGGAGAGATAGACACCCGTGGATGTTTCCTGTCGTTCTATGGCTTGTCGCCTGCAACAGGCATGGTAATCGTCAAAGATTCTGGAAGGATGCAGGTTGAGTGCGACACTACCTGTAGGACTGAGACCCGATCAATAATATGTGACAGACTCCATCGTCAGTCTTAAAGCGCCATTCCTTCAAAATGATACCGTTCCGGGTGTTACTAATAATTTACGGAGCAGTCGTAATGCCTATAGATACCAGTAATTCAGCAAGTTTGCTGTCTTTGGACAACACACCACAGGCATTGCGGCGTGCCAGCACCGCGTAGATCATGTCATAGACCGGATGGTTATAGGTGGAGGCGAGGCTCAATGCTTCAAGGGCTAATGTCTGGTCGCTGATGGCCTGATCTGGCAGGGCGCAGATGTCTTGATACCGTTCGATGGCTTGTTCCGCAGACAGCTGGTTATGGCTCACATATTTCCAGAGGGCATTGGCCGATTCCGAGAAGTAGAGCTGTGGGACCAGGATTAGGTTTGCCTGTTCCAGCCTGGCGATGACAGGTGCTGCCGTAGGAAGGCGCATCACCACGTGGAGTGCCGCAGAAACATCCAGTACTTAACAGCGCTGTTCGCTCATCTTGAGCGGTCTTCCCGGATAAGATTTTCAGGAAGCAGTTCTTCTGCCAGTGCCTTGTTGCTGATGTCCTGACGAATGCTGGCAAGTAACTTTTTACGGGTGTCCGTTTGACTACTTTTAACGATCTGCGCGAGGTCCGCCAGTACCTGCTGCGTCAGGCTGCGATGCTCACTGGCAGCGCGGAAGCTCAGTGCTTCGTAGATGTCCTCGGGTAAGTCACGGATGTGTAAGGATGGCATGGCATATTCCCCATATTTCAGTGATATGCATTATATTGCATGCATATTGAGTATTCAGAGTGGCGGACATTGGGATTTTATAAGTGTCTTCCTATAATAGATAGCAGGACAGGGTGGATAGAAGATTGACGTGTCATGACATGTCAACTATACTGCTGACATGGCCACAATCAAGATCAGTTCCAAGGTTGAAGAGCAGGTATGGGAAGAGCTCAGGATGCTGGCGAAAGAGTCGCATCAAAATGTCTCGGGCCTGCTCACCGAGGCAATCAGTGACTACCTGCAACGGCGGCGCATTCGCCCCGCTGTATTGGAACATCTGTCCGATTCCATGAGCGAGAACGACGAGTTGGGAAAATTGCTTGCCAGGTAATCCTGTCCAGTTCCTGAGTCTCGATGAGGTGCTGGAAATCCACGCGGTACTGATTGATCGCTTTGGCGGTGCGCAGGGTATTCGCGACCGGGGTCTTTTGGAAAGTGCGCTCTACAGACCCAAAACAGGTTACTACCCTGACCTGATCGACATGGCGGCCGCTTTATTCGAATCGCTGATTAATAATCACCCCTTCGTCGATGGCAACAAGCGCGTGGCTTTCTTTTCAGCTGACGTCTTTCTGCGTCTGAACGGCTACAAAATCGTTGTTGAACCCAGGGCGGCGCATGCCTTTCTGATGGAGTTGTTCGCATCGAACAACTGCGACCTTGAGCACCTGGCGCCCTGGATCAGGTCAGTAACAAAAACGTACCAACGTTGAAGTTACAGATTATGAAAACAGGGGCAGAGTCAGAAAACAGATCGAACAAGCGGTGAGTTATATCGGGCTACCGGATTGATCGATGCGGTAGCCGGATAATCTGTAATCGTTCAGCTATCAGCGCCATGCTTAACCGGCTTTTTCATATAATTCGACTTCATCATCAAGCCGGGAACCCAGCCGATCTTTTTCTAACTCAAGGTCGTATCTTGTCTGCAGATTCATCCAAAAACGATCTGACATGCCAAAAAACTTCGAAAGGCGCAGGGCTGTATCAGCAGTAATTGAGCGTTTACCATGAACGATTTCATTGATACGGCGTGCAGGCACACTTGTTGATTTTGCAAGGCGGTATTGACTTATACCCATAGGTTTTAGAAACTCTTCCAGTAGTATTTCGCCGGGATGAATTGGGGGTAATCTGTTGTCGCTCATATTAATCACCTAATGATAGTCAACTATCTCAACATCAGTCGCTTGACCTGATCTCCAGCGAAAACAAATTCGCCACTGGTTATTCACGCGAATGCTGTACTGCCCTTTACGGTTTCCCGAAAGCTTTTCCAGGCGATTTCCCGGCGGTGTTCGCAGATCCTCAATTAGGGTAACCCTGAATAAGTCGTCACGAGGTGTTTTGGTGCTCAGCCTTTCTAGCAGTCGTTAAGCAGGGAGCGTCAGATTTTCGGGATCATCAGGGCGATGCTTGTGAATCTGCAGACCCTTCACCAGACAACATGGCACGGATGCATTCTTCAAGCGGCTTTAGGTGTTTGTCGATGACCAATGCGACGGTCATCGGGTCGATATCGCCCAGATAGCTATGTACAAGAATGTTTCGGAAACCGCTAATTTCAGGCCAGGGGATAGTCGGACAAGCTATCTTCTTTTCCTCCGGCAACAACTGCGTGGCTTCAGACAGTGTCTGCAAATTACGTAACGTGGCATCATAAAGCACTTCGTCCTGCGTGAGGTCCCCCCGTGCCTTGATGCGCTGGATTTTGGCAATGGCATCCAGAATATGCTGCGCATAGGGCTGCCAGGGTTTGCTCATAGCTCCACGGCCTCACGCAGCACCTGCTCGCGGATATGACGATTGAGTTCGTGCTCGGGGACCAGGTCCACGTGTCGGTTGAGTAAAAGGCCGAGTCGCTCTGCCAACGGTAATCGCTGACTGAAGAGATCATAGCCCCGAGGGAATTCCACCAGAAAATCGATGTCGCTATCAGGTCGTTCTTCACAGCGAGCGACAGACCCAAACACGCGGATATGCCTGGCCCCATATTGGCGGCCAAGCGCGACGATGGCGTCTTTTTTTACACGCAAGTCATCCAGCAACATGACCAACTCCTGCTTTCTCAATTATGGTTTGCGAACACGTTCAGTATAATATTGGCTGAATGACAAAACAGAAATATAGGCCAATCGCGATGGAGCATGTGACCATTTGTCACCCTCTCGCGCTCACTAGTAAGGTGCCGGTGATATTTTAACCTTCGATATCTGAATCAAGGATCCGCGAAAATAGAAATAACAACCATATGGAACTGGAATATATCATGAATTTACATGAACTTACCCCATCTGAAAAAATACTGTTAGCTGAAGAGTTGTGGGATAGCGTAGCTTCTGATGAACAACTATTTCAATTAACAAAAGATCAGAAGAGAGAGCTTAATGTCCGTTTAACCCGTTATTCGATTGATCCTGAAGCTGGAGATTCATGGGGAAATGTTAGAAATCGTATTTCCAGTACATGAATGAAATGCGAGTAATCATTCGCCCAGAGGCAGAATTGGATATTGATGATGATTAGCAATGGCCCGAATCAATAGTCCGGCTTGCCGGTGCCTGGAAAGATCTGTCGTTGGCCGAAGAAGACAGAGCAAACCTCGGTCAGGATGTAGAACGAGCAGCGCTTCAGGCGACGCAGGACGCAGTGACAAAGAGTGCAAGGGATAGAGAATAAATCATAAGTTATTATTTTATAATTGATTTATCCATGTCCTTCCGTGGATTCTGTGGCCATTAAATACCTGAGACTCTCGATTTATTGCAAAAGTAGCTG
>CAMYIO010000151.1 GCA_947258515.1 uncultured Ectothiorhodospiraceae bacterium | reverse complement strand
GAACCCGCGTAGCGGGCAAGCCGCCGGGATCGCCTTTCTTTTGGATACTTTTCTTTGGCGGAGCAAAGAAAAGTATCTCGCCCGAACGGGCGAAACAAGAAGCCAAATCAAACCCCTTGTCTTAAAGGCGAAGCCTGCGCTCAAATCTTACAGACACGCATGTCGGCACAGCTTGGTTACAATGCCGGCATGGAACTCCTGATCTATCTAACAAGCGGTGCCGTCGCCGGCCTCATGGCCGGCCTGCTGGGCATTGGCGGTGGGCTGATCATAGTGCCGGCGCTGGCGATCGTGTTTGCGCAGCAGGGCTTTGGCGCCGACACGGTCATGCACTATGCGGTTGGTACCTCGCTGGCGACGATCATTCCGACCTCGATATCATCATTGCTGGCACACCAGCGACGCGGCAGCGTGCACTGGACAGTGGTGCGTCGAATGGTGCCGGGAATACTGATGGGTGCCCTGGCAAGTGCCTGGCTGGCGAAGCAACTGAGCAGTACCACTATGGCGGTGCTGTTCGGGATCTTTATGCTGCTGGTCGCCGCGCACTTACTGCTTGGCGCTATACCGGCCCCGCATCGGCCGCTGCCCGGGGCTGGCTGGCTGGGTGTCACCGGCAGTGTCATCGGCCTGGTGTCCGGGCTACTGGGTATCGGTGGTGGAACATTGACGGTGCCGTTTCTGTTGTGGAACCGGGTGGATATCCGTCTGGCTGTCGGTACGGCGGCGACCATCGGTTTGCCCATTGCCTTGGCCGGGACCCTTGGGTTTATCCTCAGCGGTTTCCATGGGGCGCAACAACCCGGATACAACAGTGGTTTTATCTACTGGCCGGCCGTTGCCGCAGTGGTGCTGGCGAGTGTGCCTGCGGCGCTACTCGGTGCGCGGTTGGCCCACTATCTGCCAAGAGTAATCCTGCAGCGGCTGTTCGCGCTGTTGCTGGTGATTGTTGGCGTGAAAATGGTGCTCGGTGGCTGACGTATCGCGGACATTGAACCCGGCTGAAAACAGACCCCTCGGGGCACCGCTACCTGCATGATTAAACGACGGTAATCTGATGTCGCCGTAATTAATACTAAAGTAAAAACAAATGGTTACCATTTAGCTTTGTTGCCGGCTTTGCGGGATAAGCTGGGTTTATTCGCGGCAAGATATTACTGGTTTGAAAATCGTGGCCAAAGGGGTAATGTATGCCACCCCTCCAGAGGTTCGGAGTGCGTGTGTGTTCAAATGGATCTGCGGACACGCACCGGAGCACGACTACAAAATTCAAACAGCGCAATCATTGAGGAGTCTCATGTCCACATTAGTGAAGCCACATGGCGGCGGTGAACTGAAGCCGTTGCTGCTTGAAGGCGATGCACTGGCAGCCGAACAGGCGCGTGCAGCAGGCCTGACGAAAATCAGTGTTTCATCCCGCGAGGCCGGTGACATCATCATGATGGGCATTGGTGGCTTTACGCCGCTGGATGGTTTCATGACCCATGCCGACTGGGAAGGCGTCTGTGATGGCATGAAGATGGCCAATGGCCTGTTCTGGCCAATCCCGATCACGCTGTCAGCCGATGAGGCGGTAGCCAGGGGCATCAGTGAAGGTAACGACATCGCGCTGGCCGATTCTGAGTCCGGTGAAATTCTCGCCACCATGACGGTCACCGAGAAATATACTATCGATAAAAAGCACGAGTGCATGATGGTCTACAAGACCACCGAGGACGAGCACCCGGGCGTGAAGATGGTCATGGCACAGGGTGACGTCAACCTCGCCGGCCCGATCAAGGTACTGTCGCAGGGTGGTTTTCCGGAAGCCTATGGCGACCAGTTCATGACACCCGCGCAGACACGCGCAGAATTCGAAAAACGTGGCTGGAGCGAGATTGCCTGTTTCCAGACGCGTAACCCGATGCACCGTTCCCACGAATACCTGGCGAAGATTGCCATCGAGACGCTGGATGGTGTGCTGATTCATTCCCTGCTGGGCAAGCTGAAACCCGGTGATATCCCGGCCGATGTGCGCAGCAATGCCATCGGTACCCTGATCGACAAGTACTTCGCCGACAACACCGTGATCCAGGCCGGTTATCCGCTGGACATGCGTTATGCCGGTCCGCGCGAGGCCCTGTTGCACGCCGTGTTCCGCCAGAACTACGGTTGTTCCCACCAGATCGTCGGCCGCGACCATGCCGGTGTCGGCGACTACTACGGCCCGTTCGATGCGCACCATATTTTCGACGAGATCCCGGCCGGTTCACTGGAAACCCAGCCACTGAAGATCGACTGGACCTTCTGGTGTAACAAGTGCGATGGCATGGCCTCCATGAAGACCTGTCCGCATGAAGGCGGCGACCGCATCCTGTTGTCCGGTACCAAGCTGCGCAAGGCGCTGTCAGAGGGTGAGGACGTGTCCGACAAGTTTTCCCGTCCGGAGGTACTCACCATCCTGCGCGAGTACTACGGCAGCATCAAGGACGAGGACAAGGTCGAGATCAAGATGAGCGGTCATTCCGCCAAGTAACGGCTCTAGAGGCCGTTGCCGCCTGTGCGGGGCAACGGGGTATTAAACTGCAGTAACCAACAATAGAAGATGGAGAAATAACATGCCAACATTTGTACGTACAGAAAAGTGCGACGGCTGTAAGGGTCAGGACAAGACTGCTTGCATGTACATTTGCCCGCACGACCTCATGGCACTCGACAAGGACGGTTCAGTAACCGGCCACGCCATGAAGGCTTACAACCAGGAACCCGAGCAGTGCTGGGAGTGCTATTCCTGCGTGAAGATTTGCCCGCAGCAGGCCATTGAAGCCCGTCACTATGCAGACATCGTGCCTCTGGGCGGTTCTGTGCAGCCATTGCGCGGTTCTGATTCCATCATGTGGACCATCAAGTTCCGTAACGGCACCCTGAAGCGCTTCAAGTTCCCGATTCGTACTACGCCGGAAGGTTCCATTGATCCGTACGGTGGCAAGCCGGCAGCGGACATGTCGAAGATTGAGGAAAATGGCTTCTTCGTCCAGTGCAACGGTTACCGTGAAGGCGATCGCAGCGAACTGATCAAGCTGTAACAGGCACGAAAAATCATTTAAACGAGGTATTTATCATGGCAGGTGAATTTGGAAATCCTGAAGTCGTCGAAGAAGAAGTAGATATTCTTCTTATCGGCGGTGGTATGGCCTGTTGCGGCGCTGGTTATGAAGTCATGCGCTGGGCAGAAGGTACAGATCTTAAAATCAGACTGGTGGACAAGGCCGCCATGGACCGTTCCGGTGCCGTGGCCATGGGCCTGTCCGCTATTAACACGTACATCGGTACCGAGCAGGATCCGGCCGATTATACCCGCATGGTCTCCAATGACCTGATGGGTATTACCCGTGATGATCTGGCCTACGATGTTGGCCGTCACGTGGACGAGTCTGTGCATCTGTTCGAGGAATGGGGTCTGCCGATCTGGAAGACTGACGAGAACGGTGAGCGTTTTGACGGTTCCAAGGGTATGACGCCTCTGAAGGACGGCGGCAAGCCGGTGCGTTCAGGTAAATGGCAGATCATGATTAACGGTGAGTCTTACAAGTGGATTGTTGCCGAGGCGGCCAAGAAGGCACTCGGTACTGACAACATCCAGGAACGCATTTTCATCGTTAAACTGGTTAATGACAAGAACGATCCTAACCGCGTCGCTGGTGCGGTCGGTTTCTCGGTTCGTGAAGACAAGGTATTCGTCTACAAGGCCAAGGCCATTCTGTTGGCTGCTGGCGGTTGTGTGAATATCTTCCGTCCACGTTCTGTCGGTGAAGGTACAGGTCGTGCCTGGTACCCGGTCTGGAATGCCGGTTCTACCTATGCCATGGCTGCTGAAGCCGGCGCTGAAATGACACTGATGGAAAATCGCTTCGTACCGACCCGTTTTAAAGACGGTTACGGTCCGGTTGGCGCCTGGTTCCTGCTGTTCAAGTCCAAGGCTACCAATGCAACTGGCGAAGTCTACATGGACCGCAACAAGGACATGCTGGATGACTACCCGCCTTACGGCGCGGCTGCTGTTCCGGCTTCCTGCCTGCGTAACCACCTCATGCTGAAAGAGATGAAGGAAGGTCGTGGTCCTATCTGGATGGACACCGTGACCGCGCTTGCCAATCTGCGTGAAACACTGACGCCGCGCGAAGTGAAGCACCTCGAGGCTGAAGCCTGGGAAGATTTCCTGGACATGTGTATTGGCCAGTGTGGTATCTGGGTGGGTGAGAACATCGAGCCGGATAAGAAGAACTCCGAGTTGATGCCGACCGAACCCTACCTGCTGGGTTCACACTCCGGTTGCTGTGGCATCTGGGTGTCCGGTCCGACTGATGTTGGCGCACCAACCGACGAAGCCTACAGTGAAGGTATTCCAGAGCACCTGCCGAAGGGCTGGAACTGGGGCTACCGTGCCATGACGACTGTTACCGGTCTGTGGACTGCCGGCGACGGCGTGGGCGCATCCGGTCACAAGTTCTCTTCCGGATCTCATGCGGAAGGTCGTCTTGCTGCCAAGGCCATGGTCAAATTCTGCCTGGACAACAAGGACTACAAGCCTGAGCTGGATACTTCCGTGGAAGACCTGGTGGCCGAAATCTACAAGCCGGTCCGCAACTTCATGGAGCACAAGGACTACAGTACGGCGATCGATATCAACCCGAACTACATCACGCCCAAGATGCTGCAGTTCCGCCTGCAGAAAATCATGGACGAGTACGTGGCCGGTGTTGCGACCTACTACACCACCAACGAGCACATGCTTAAAGTGGCCGGTGAGAAGATCGACATGCTGAAGGAAGATGCCGAGAAGATGCGCGCCAAGGACCTGCATGAACTGCTGCGTGCCTGGGAGAACTACCACCGCATCATCACAGCCGAAGCTCACATGAAGCACATCGAGTTCCGTCAGGAGTCCCGTTACCCGGGTTTCTACTACCGCGCCCATGTTGATCTGGTCGACAAGTCCAAGCTGTTCAAGTAGTAGCTACCGGGGACAGAATTCAATTCTGTCCCCATAACTTCGAAGTCCGGGCGCCTCACGGTGCCCGGACTTTTTTAATTTTCAGGTGTGATTATTCACTGCAAAGATGTAAAGGACACAAAGAAACTTTTTAGCTATAAATATTCCTGGATATCCCCTCTCCCTCCGGGGGAGGGGGAAATTTATTAACGCCCTTTGCGTCCATGCAGTTAGCCAAAATAGTAAGAGGTACGCGCGATGTCTGATGATAATAAGCTGATTGAAGAATCCCCGCTTCCCGATAGCCCGGTGGTGCCCAACCAGTTGTCCGGGGACGCGGTCATCCAGTTTCGCTGTCACAAGGACATCGACTGTTTCAATGCCTGCTGCATGAACATCGATATCATGCTGACGCCGTATGACATCATTCGCCTGAAAAAGCGCCTTGGCATAACATCAACCGAGTTTCTCAGGCAGTACACCGAGCCTTTTGAGTTCGGCAAGAACAGTGTCGCTGGCGTCAAATACAAGCCGAAGGAAGGGACCAACGCATGCCAGTTTGTTACCGATGAGGGCTGTAGTGTGTACGAGGACCGACCCACCGCTTGCAGGTATTACCCTATTGGCTTGCTGTCAACGCGTCGCCAGGACGAGAACTTTGACCGCGCCTCCTATGCACTGGTGACAGAGGATCATTGCCACGGTCATTTTGAGGAACGCAAGCTTACAATCGATGAATATCGCGAGGAACAGGGGCTGGAGGAATACGATGAACTTGGCCGACCCTGGCGACAATTGATTCTAAAGGTAAAGTCTGCGGGTCCGGCGATTGGCAATATGTCCAAGACCAGCCTCAGGTTTTTCTTCATGGCCTCTTATGACATGGACCGTTTTCGCGAATTCGTCAGGAGTGAGGGTTTCAACACGACTTACGATGTTGACCGTGAGACCATGGACAAAATTCTGGACGACGACCTGGCGCTGCTCGAGTTCGGTGACCGTATGATCCGACAGATTATGTATGCCGAGGAAAGCATTCCGCTGAAGACTGATGCCCTGGAGAAACACCTTGACCGCCGTGGCGATCGCAAATCAACGGAGCATGATGATATGGCGCGTCCCAGTATGGCCGCGTATGACATGCCGCTGGACGGGGATGAGGAAAGCGGCAAGAGTTGATCAGTGTGTATGAGCGCCGGCCTGGATCGTGATCAGATCATCGAAGCGCTTGATTAAATTGAGTAAATTGTTGCTCAGGTGGTCATTATTGCACAGGTAATCCTGTGCATAGGGGAAGATGCCGCTTTTGGCCGGCAATGGCCGGCGATTTTCCAGGATCTGTTTCATGCGCGGCAGGAATATCCACTGCAACCATTGCTCGAAGCGCAGGGTATCGAGGCAGAATGGCTGTTGGCTTCCCAGGGCGGCCTCGGGCGGCCGGTCCGGGTCCCAGCGTCCGCTACTGCGCAGGTTGGCCTCGACTTCCAGCAGTACGTCGGCAATTCGATTCGGAATATCGTGCATGGCGGGATTATACCGGTCGGTTAAACACCACGAAAAGCCCGGAACTCATGGATTTATGGGCGCATTGGTTTATAATCGCGCGTCACTGACGGGATGCCTGCCCACGCGTAGTCCGCGTCATCATACGGGCAGTATTTGCGAGCAACAGTATTTAACCGCGCCGGGTTTGTGGTCGGGCGCTTTTCGACTTTGTGAAGTAACAATCGGGTAGCAGGAACATGACAGATTTAGCTGCATACAGAAACATCGGTATCTTCGCGCACGTCGATGCAGGCAAGAC
>CAMYIO010000150.1 GCA_947258515.1 uncultured Ectothiorhodospiraceae bacterium | reverse complement strand
GATGCGCTACTGGATTTCAAACTAGGGATCGTCCTGGGTGACGAGACCCTGAGCGAACGCGAGTTACAGACCCTGCTGGCGGCACAAGATGGCCTGGTATTCATCAAGGGACAATGGATCGAGATAGACCGTGAGAAGCTGGCCGAGGCTCTGGCGCACTGGAAAAAGGTTGCGGCCAAAGCAGGCGATGATGGACTGTCCTTTACCGAGGGCATGCGCTTACTGGCAGGCGCCCCCGCAGACCTGGGGCAGACTGATACACCAAGCAGTGATCAACCATGGGCCTTTGTCCAGGCCGGCCCCTGGTTGGGATCCGTGCTTAATGAACTGCGGGCACCGAAAGCGCGCAACACCATCGACCCTGGCAACGCTCTCAAGACCCGGCTGCGACCGTATCAAATGGATGGCGTCAACTGGCTGTGGCTGCTGTCGCAACTGGGGCTTGGCGCCTGCCTGGCCGACGACATGGGTCTGGGCAAGACCATGCAGATAATCGCCCTGCTGCTGGTACTGAAAAAGCGGCGTAGCAAGACCCCTTCCCTGCTGGTACTGCCCGCATCGCTGCTGGCCAACTGGAAAGACGAACTGGACCATTATGGACCTTCCCTGCGTTGCCTGTTCGTGCATACATCGCTGATGAGTAAACAGGAAATCGAGGATCTGGCCAATGTAGACAGAGCCGGCCTGGCAGGCATCGACCTGATCCTCACCACTTACGGCATGCTGCTGAGACAATCTTGGCTGCAGGAACAAGACTGGCGCTTACTGATCCTTGACGAAGCCCAGGCGATAAAGAATCCTGCTAGCCGACAAACCCGCGCAACCAAGAAGTTGAAAGCTACGTCCCGGATCGCGCTGACCGGAACCCCCATAGAAAACCGGCTCGGCGATCTCTGGTCGCTGTTCGATTTCCTGTGCCCGGGCCTGCTCGGATCGGCCTCGCGATTCAAGGCCTTCACCAAATCGCTGGCCGCTGGAGAAAACGACCAATATGCCCCTTTGCGCAACTTGGTACGCCCTTACATCCTGCGCCGGCTCAAAACCGACAAGTCCATCATCAGCGATCTACCGGAAAAAACCGAAGTACATGCGTGGTGCGGTCTGAGCAAGACCCAGGCTGCTTTGTACAGGAAAGAGATCAAGCAACTGGCAACTTCACTGGAGACACTGGATGGAATGAAACGGCGCGGCCTGGTGCTTGCCACCCTCATGCGCCTCAAGCAGATTTGCAACCATCCCTCACAGTTGCTGGGTGATGATCGGTATGATCCCGGCAGCAGCGGCAAATTTGCCCGGCTGGCCGAGTTGTGCGAAGAGATCGCCTCGCGCCAGGAAAAGCTGCTGGTCTTTACCCAGTTTCGCGAGATCACCGGCCCGTTGGCCGCGTTTCTCACTGAGCAGTTTGGCCAACCCGGACTGGTTCTGCATGGCGGCACCCCGGTCAAACAGCGCAAGCGGCTGGTGGATGAGTTTCAGCAGGAAGACGGGCCGCCGTTTTTTATACTGTCACTCAAGGCCGGCGGTACCGGATTGAATCTGACCGAGGCCTCCCACGTGATCCACTTCGACCGCTGGTGGAATCCGGCCGTAGAAAACCAGGCCACCGACCGGGCGTTCAGGATCGGCCAACGCAACAATGTACTGGTCCACAAATTCGTCTGCCAGGGTACGGTAGAAGAAAAAATAGATGCCCTGATAACCGAAAAGACAGCACTGGCCAGTGACCTGCTTGAAGGCAGCGCCGAAACCCTGCTGACCGAAATGAATAACGAGGAATTGCTGGAACTGGTTTCACTCGATGTTAACAAGATACAGGTCTGACGGGAGAACAGTCGATGTCTTATGGTGAATGGCAACCCTATGTGTCGGTCGCGCAGCGGCGCGCCAGGGCGGCCCGGGAAATGAAAAAGCTGCGCAGCAGGGGCATGGACGTCGAACCCATCGAGATCCAGGGCCGCAAGATTGCCCATACCTTCTGGGGCAATGCCTGGTGCAAGCACCTGGAACAATTCAGCGACTTCGCCAACCGCCTGCCACGCGGCCGAACCTATGTCCGTAATGGTTCGGTCTGTCACCTGGCGATCAAGCAAGGGAAAGTCGAGGCCATCGTCTCCGGTTCGGAACTATACAAAGTCACCATCGATATTGCCCCCCTGTCATCGGCCAGGTGGAAAAACGTACGCAAGCAATGCGCCGGCCAGATCGGCTCCATGCTGGAATTGTTGCAGGGACATCTTTCCAGCCAGGTGATGGGAGTCGTGACCAACCCCGCCAGGGGACTGTTTCCCCAACCCGGGGATATCAAGCTTCACTGCGACTGTCCCGACTGGGCCGACATGTGCAAGCATGTGGCTGCCGTGTTGTACGGCGTTGGTGCCCGACTGGATAAAAAACCGGAACTGCTCTTCATGCTGCGCAAGGTCGATCATGAAGCACTCATCTCGGCAGAACTGGACATGCAGACAGCGACCACCGGGCAGGGGAAACGGCGTCGGCTTGCAAACCAGGATCTCTCGAATATGTTCGGTATTGAGATAGAAGGCATAACGCCGCCGGCAAAGAAGAGAAAAACACCACCGCGGAAAACCGCGCGCCGTGCAAACAACGGAAAATCGACCAGCAAGAATACGACGTCAGGAAGCAGAAAATCCAGGGCCGGCAATGCAACAGCGACCTCAAGAAAACGGACCTTCACGCCTACCGGCGCGGCGGTTGCCCGGTTGCGCAAACAGTTCGGAATGACGCGTTCCCAATTCGCAGACCTGCTTGGCGTCAGCCCACAGACGGTCGCAAACTGGGAATCCAAACGTGGCAAACTCAAACTCCAGGATCGCACCTTGGAGACGCTTACCCGGGCATGGTTACAGCGATGATCTGAAACCGGGGAATAGTGCGGCATCGGGAGGGGTATGCGAACCTGTGCCTGGCGAATTGTTAATCCCGCTGAAAAACAACCGATGCTTTGTGCCTAATAATTTACCCTGCTCTTAATTGGCCACACGAGTAGAGCAGCTGGTTTTATACCAGGTGGTCGGGGTAATTCACAACCCATTGATTTCTTAAGAACTGAGGGGAATCCAGAGAATAACAGCAAGTAGAAAAGACCCGCAAAGTCTTCTCTAACTTGCTGTTTTCATTTAATGGCGCGCCCGGAAGGAGTCGAACCTCCGACCGCCTGGTTCGTAGTGTTCCGCCTGAAATCGCATATCTCATTGTATTTACATACTTTCATACAACTCACACTGTCCAATAAAAACGGGCTATTTGGCCTTATTCGCCTGTATTTGGGGTTATTTGGTGCCATCTATTGGACAACTGCATTGGTGCTGATTGATCAAACTTTTCCAGAGTAGCCAACTATCAACGCGTGAATATTCACCACGACACTTCAGGCCGTTTGAAGGTGTTGGCCATGCGCAGGTGTAACCTTAATCTCCACGTGCTGGTTCAGACGATTCAATACCGTCACCAGTCGGTCAATTGTAAAACGCCCGAGATCTGCATTCCTGATCCGTGAGAAGTCAGCATGATCGAAGCCGGTTTTTGTTGCAGCCTTACGAACAGAAAGTTCCTGCTCATCAAGAATACGGATAATATCAGCTGCCAGCTGGGATTTGAGTTGTTCAACATCGGCATTTTGATAGCCAAAATCCCGGAAGACATTACCACTGCCTTTGACGGTTTCCAGTTTACCTTTCATCGTAACTGCTCCTTCAATTGACTAATCCGTGAACGAATTAGATCCACTTCTCTCTTCGGCGTCTTGATGCCCTTGGTCGACTTCTTCTGGAATGCATGAACAACCCAGATATCCTCACCCAGTTTAACGGCATAAACCGTCCGGTAGGCATCAGACCGATAAGCAAGCGCAATTTCATAAACGCCAGGACCGAGACCTTTCATAGGCTTCGCAATATCCGACTTGCTGCCTGCTGCTGCAATGGTCAACGCACGAAGCATGATCGTGCGTGCTCCTTATGGGAATTTCCCGAATTCCTTATGCGCCGCCTTTATCCATGAAATTGCCCTCGTATCCTTACGCATAAGCGCATGTTGGCATATTTGCCAACATGCGTCAAGAAACGTACCATTCCAATATCATGACCTCGCAAACAACACAGGCAGACAAGCCCCTGGAACTCGCCAGAAAAGTAGGCATTCTGCGTCCGTGGGATCTGGATACCTACGGCATATACCACCCCGAACCTATCTTAACCGCCTTAATGGCACCGGTAATCTGTAGCAGGATGGCTGGGGACTGTATGTACTGCCGAACATCAGCCCCTCCGAACATCATTTGTTATCGCTAGCGACATGAAAAACGACTCACTGCGCCAGGCAATCGCTCGCGAAGAAGCACAACTCACCGATCTCACACACAAACACAATGAGAGTCGGGAACGATTGGCAGCACTCAAGACTAAACTCGCCACATCGGAAGCAACTCCTGCGGCTTCTTCCAGCCAAATAATCCAATCCCGCGCTGATATACCCACCACCGCGGAAGGAAAGATCTCTCTGTTTCGTCAACTATTCCGTGGCCGGGATGATGTCTTTCCGTTGCTCTGGATGAGTTCGAAGACCGGCCGAAGAGGGTATTCGCCAGCCTGCGGCAATGAATGGGTACGCGGCGTCTGCGAAAAACCCCGGGTAAAATGCAGCGAATGCCCAAACCAGGCACTTCTGCCGCTCACCGATCAGGTCATCCTCGACCACCTCCAGGGCCGGCACACCATTGGCATTTATCCTCTGCTCAAAGACGAAACCTGCTGGTTTCTCGCCGCTGACTTTGACAAAGAGTCCTGGCTCGATGATGTGGCGACCTTCGTCGACACCTGCCGGGGCCTCGGTATCCCAACTGCAGTGGAACGTTCACGATCAGGTAACGGCGCTCATGTCTGGTTCTTCTTCAGCTCACCCGTCACCAAGCCGTTCACGACATTGAATGGGCTCATTGATTGAACTGACCGTTGCAAGTGGCTCCAGCAATCGATTCCCTACGCCCTGATGATTTCGTTCGCTGTGATAATGTATGACATATGCTCTGAGTGCCCGGCGAAGCGATGCCTCGCCGAAAAGAATTATGCGATCCAGGCATTCCTCTTTTATAGAACGCACAAACCGTTCCGCGAATGCGTTACAGTTTGGCGCCCGAGCTGGGCATCGAACAGGCTTCACGCCCTCTCGATCCAGATAGCCTCTGAACTCCTTCGTGTATTTTGTATCGCGGTCCATGATGAGGTACCGACTGTTTAAAAGAAAACCGTCACTCACGTCTGTCAGGTTGCGGGCCATTTGCTTCATGGATGCGCCATTGGGCGCCGTGGTTACCCCAGCCATGTGCACGGAACGCGTTGAAAGATGGATGATAAACAACACGTAATAAGTCACCAGTCCGCGGGGTGTCCAGACCTCAACCGTAAAGAAATCCGTGGCGGCCATCACATCCCAATGCGCTTTTAAAAACGTCCTCCACGAGGTCCGTTTCTCCCGCTCCGGTGCCGGTTCTATGCCGTGCCTTTTCAGTATAATCTTGACCGTGTTCGGTGCAACGACGTAGCCGACATTAGTCAGTGCGCCTTGTATTCGGTCGTAACCCCAGGAGGTATTCTCCCTCGCCATGCGGAGTACCAAATCGATAATCTCTTGCGCGAGGCGCGGTCGTCCCGGCCCCTTCCTGGCATAGGTCCACTTCTTCGCGATGAGCTTACGGTGCCAGGCAAGAAGCGTATCGGGTGTCACCAGCGTCTCGAGTTCATCAAGTGCCCGGCGACCCAGCACTTTGGCCTTCACGGCCAAGCGTATCCGCTGTTCGTCGGTGAATTGAAGCCGCTGTCCTTCGAGTTGCTCCTTGAGCACACGGTTCTCTTCGATGAGATAATCGATGACCGTCTGTTGCTGGCGGTTAAGCCAGCCCGCCAAGGCGATTAAAAGGAGATGGAAAGGTTGTATGGCGTTTGTCATTACACGAACAGATTATCCTTAATATTGTTCGATAACAATATCATACGGTTCGTTCGAATATTTGCACCATACGGGCTTGATCAATAATTCCCCACGCACAGGTAGTTTATTACCCCACTTTTTTCAGCGGTGGCACCTTGTGATGCAAATCCATTGCATGCCAGAGATCCCAGTCACGTTGCAGATTCAACCAGAATTCAGGGCCAGTCCTGAGTGCTTCACCCAGCGCCAGCGCCGAATCCGCACTGACCTGTCGACGGCC
>CAMYIO010000149.1 GCA_947258515.1 uncultured Ectothiorhodospiraceae bacterium | reverse complement strand
ATCGCGGCGAGAAGCTTCCGCGTCCTGCTTGCGCCCCTCACCTACATCCTGTAGGCGACGCCGCTCCTACAATAAGACTTTTTGCAATGATTGGGTTAACAATGACTAATACCAGGATAACCCCTTGAGTCACCGTCCCGGGAAAAGGTTCGGCCAGGACCGCTTCCCGGCTTTGATTCAACACGTTACTCAGTAAGTTACTTGCAGGGATAACTTGATCGACGCCACTTTTGGCGACAGTTTTCAGATACCACCGCTAGCTCTATTCAAGGTCTGGAATGCTCTCGGGACCTGCCATTCCCTGGCATTCTGTGTACTTTCGGGAAGCCGCAGCTCCGGTCATTCGTTACAAATAACGCCTCGCATCAGCGGCTAACAAACTGCTGCGCACAACAGTTAAATGCTTATATGTTATGTGTAATAAAGATACTACAATAGATGAAGTTTTAATAAATTTCGGAGCATGGCATGACAGATAAAAAAGATGATAAGAGTACATGGGCTATTGGCGGAGGTACGCTGATAGGCATAGGTGCCGGATTTTTTTTCTTGCAGGAATCTCCCCTGGCATTTGTTGGATCTATATTATTGGGGTTAGGCTTTGGCCTGGTGATAACTTCCATAATTTCAAGCAAGAAAGGACAATAGCGTTGCGGTTCAGCTGGTCGCTGAATTCGCCGGCAAAGTCACCACATTCAAGACGCTGAAAAAAGTGACGTGGCTAATTTTCGACAGAAAATGGCACGTTATGCGCTACTGCTCCGCCTTGTCCATCATAGGCCGTAACAAACAGGCGATATCCACCTGGGCGATTCGGGGCTTTAAACGATATCCGACGGGTACCCTGCCCTGCCTGGATGGCCCTGGGAAAGGATGGAGGAGCAGCTTCTGCATCACCTCCGGTTTTACGGTCGGTACTTTCTGCCCGAATGTCCCACACATAACGTAGTTCATCGCCTTCCCGATCGACACAGTCAACTTCGGCATGGAACTCGCTGCCGGCTTTGACATGCTTGAAGGCCGCGGGTGTTTCCAGGGAACGCAGTTTTGGAGCGCGATTGTCCGGCCATTTTCCAGACCAGGCATAAGCCATGGCATCGACACGGGGGAGCTTTTCGCCAGACTGCAAAAACATTCCATACCAGGTGGCGGTTGCCTCCTGCTTTTGCCCCCAGTAGAAAACATAGGAGCCTAAATTTCGCCCAACATTATTATCACGATCCATCATGTAGGTCGTGTAGGTCTCGGCGGCCTTGGTAGAGGGATCAGGTTCTATGGGTGCACCCCAGCTGGTTGCAGGTCCTTCCCAGGTTCCAGGCACACCAAACTCAGTAAGCATATAGGGCCCCTTCCACCCCATATCATCCAGTGTCTGCCCTGTACCAGATGCACTACCGTATTGATTGACACCCAGAATATCGATATTGGGGTAGTGCTGCAGAATGCCATCAATTTTTGACTGCTGAGCTCCGGCTATCACTGTCATCACCGGATGATTTTCATCCAGCTCTTTGATGATACCGGCGAGGTGGTTCAATTCCTTCCAGATCCGCACATCTGTTTCTCCGGACCCAAAGCCTTCCATCTCGTTACCCAGACCCCAGCTCAAAAGCGCAGGATGATCCTTGTATTTAACGACGGCATCTTGCAGCCGCGCTCTCTGCTCTTCAATACTTGCCGAATTGGAATAATCGAACCCATGTCGCTCATGTTGCACCCAGAAACCGACGGTAACCGAAATACCTGATTCATGGGCACGATCCAGCAACGGTTTTCCATCAACCACTTGCTCCAGCTGCTCTATACCCCAGGTTCGAATTGAATTACCCCCGGATGCTGCAAGCAAAGCAAGATTCTGATGCCCACCCGCACCCTTAACCATATACGGCTCGCCATTTAGCAACAGGGTGAAACTGCCGTCAGTTTTACTGACCACCTTCACCTTACTTCCGGCAGATTCCATGCCGGCTGCTTCAGGGGCAGGTGCGGGAGTGGCTGTCACCATTTCCATCGCGGCCGCTGAAGAAGCAGTGGAGACAGGTGTGGTGTCTTGATTGCCTGACACACTGGCTGTATTCGCGCTGAGCAAAAACAAAACAATGCAACAATGGAACCGAATGATATTCGGTGCAGCAAGCACACCGGCAGTCAGAAAATTATTCACCTAGAAATCGGTGTCTTTTTTGTGCTTTAACATTTCTATTTTCATCTTGGCTGCATCGGCCGGCGCCCAAAACCAGCCTTTCGGATCCCAGGCTTGTGCATAATAAAGATCATCCGTCACTACCTTGTAGGCAGCTAACGCTTCGTCATTCCTGTTTAGCTTCATCAGGGCTTCGCCCCTTATAAAATAACTGGTTCCCACATCATTTAGTGCCCAGTAATCGTGCACCTTGTCCGTCGGTGCTTTTGCCGTTAATGAGGCTTGCATCTTCCTCGCTTCATCTTCGTAAAGCTCCGAACATTTTTCAGTGTACATCACAGCATCAGCATACTTGCCTTCACCCAAGGCACCCCAGGCTTTGACAGTAAGGGTGACAGATGCGGAATCACCATAATCCAAATCATCTGCAACAGGTTCCTGTGCCATTGATATGGATACAAGGCTCAACATCATCAGCAACGATACGATTTTTTTCATCAAGAATCTCCTTTGAATGCGAACTGGTGTACACCCTGCAGGCCAATTTCTCGTGGCAACTGAAGACCACAAGTAGTGCCGTCACTCTAGCAATGAATCTACATTAGCGCCAACATGATTGCTGTCAGGGCACGGTTATTCCCATTTACAAGAATAGCTGATCCAACAGGCTTTTACTTCGGAAGTGCAGGCGCGACAGCCGTTTTTTGGCTGGATTGTCTCCAGATGCGCGGGTTATGCTCCCCTTTTTTTATAATCAATACCAACCGGACGGCGGCGCCAGAACATGCAAAAAGGGACACGATACACGGTGAAGGTCGCGCTGATCGCAGCGCTGGGCGGCTTTTTGATGGGCTTTGATGCGTCGGTGATCTCTGGCGTGGTTGGCTTTATAGAGGTCGGGTTCAGCCTGACGAAGATCCAGCTTGGCTGGTCCGTTGCCTCGCTGACCCTGACCGCTACACTTGCCATGATGCTGGCGGGACCCTTGAGCGATAAAATTGGCCGACGTCCGGTGCTAAAAATTGCCGCTGTGTTGTTTGCCATATCCGCCGTCGCGTCCGCGCTTGCACCGAATTTCATATCCCTCGTCATCGCACGCATGCTCGGCGGCCTTGGTGTCGGTGCCGCACTGATTATTGCGCCGATGTACATCGCGGAGATCGCCCCGCCGGCACTGCGCGGTCGCATGGTCTCGTTCAACCAGCTCAACATTGTCATCGGTATTTCGGCAGCCTTTTTCAGCAACTACCTGATCCTGAAACTCGGTCAAGGGGATCTCGCCTGGGCCCAGAGCCTGCATCTTGGTGAGTGGAACTGGCGCTGGATGCTTGGTGTCGAGACGCTGCCGGCCATCCTGTATTTCCTTGCGTTGTATTTGATCCCGGAAAGCCCGCGCTGGCTGGCCATGCGGGGTCGTGAAGACGAGGCACTGCAGGTACTGGAGAAAGTTTGCGGGCCCGAACAGGCACGGGCAGATCTGCAGGAAGTCCATGACAGCATTTCTGCAGAATCACATCAACAGCGCGGTTCCATCAGGCAACTGTTTCAGCCGGCAATGAAGCTGGTTATGACAATTGGCATTTCTGTGGCAATTCTGCAGCAGATCACGGGGATCAACTCGGTATTTTTCTATGCACCCATGATCTTCGAGCAGTCTGGAATCGGCACCGATGCCTCGTTTATGCAGGCCATTCTGGTCGGCATCGTCAACCTTGTGTTCACGATTGCCGCGATGGCCCTGATCGACAAGCTCGGTCGCCGACCACTGCTGGGCTTTGGCCTGGCAGGCATCGCCGTTTGCATGTTGACCCTGTCCTATGGATTCGGTTCGGCGACTTACACGCTGAGCCAAAGCGCGCTCGACACGCTTCCCGTGGAGATCGAACGACAACTTGTTGCGCCGTTGACTGACATAAGGTTCGACAGCGACGTCGAGTTCCGCACTGCAGTATCGGACGCCATTGGCGAGAACACCTACAAGCAATACGAATCGCAGCTGGTCAGCGCTGCCATATCCATGAACCAGACCCTGATCCTGATCTGTATACTCGGGTTTGTTGCCAGCTTTGCCATATCGCTGGGACCGGTCATGTGGGTACTGTTTTCTGAATTGTTTCCGAACACGCTTCGCGGTCTCGCGATTTCGTTTGTCGGATTGATAAATTCCGCGGTCAGCTTTGGCGTGCAGCTGGTATTTCCGTGGGAGCTGGAAAACCTGGGCAACGCTGCTACCTTCTTCATCTATGGCATTTTCGCTGTCATTGGTCTCGTCTTCGTGATGCGGGTGGTGCCCGAGACCAAAGGACGTTCACTGGAAGAGCTCGAACATCTGCTTGTGAGAGGCTGATACGCGCACAACGTCCGTGCCAGCCAATCCCGTGCCGGGAGTCCGCTTCACCCCGTTTTCCGGGTGGCATCTGTGCTGGCTGCCGGCCCTTCACTAGAATATTGGGTGTCAGCCGCGGGATGTGCACACGGCCAGGAGTTTTTGGCTGGATTATCCGGAAAAGCATGGTTTATGCTTGCTGTACTCCGGCATCAAGCGGCAGAATAATTCTCGTTCATCCCGACACTGGAGCTTAAATGAAATTCACTGCATTGATTATCACATTGCTTGCTGGTTTATCAGGAAGTGCATCGGTATCCAGTGAACAGGCCGGGAGCTGGCAGGTGGACTTCCTGGACAATTTTGACACCTTTAACAAGGACAATTGGCAAGACCAGTTGCTTTGGGTTAACAATGAAGATCAATGCTATGTGCCGGACAACCAATTTGGCACCCGCGAGGTAAGTAACGGAACAATCAAGCTCAAGGTAGTCAGTATTGACGAGCCGCGCAAATGCGATAACGAGGACAAATTCGGCAAAAAACACCCGGACACGCGCTACGTCGCCGGGCGCATAGCATCAAAAAACCGCCAGGAGTTTATCAAGGGTAAATGGACTGCTCGCCTGAAAACATGGGGCAATGGCAAGGATGGCATGTTTCCGGCCTGGTGGCTGCTGGGTGCGAGAAACAATGAACCGCCAGTGCAGGAACCCGATGAAACCGTATGCTGGCCGATGACGGGTTCGGGCGAAATAGACATTTTTGAACATCATAGCGACGGGGGCGCAGGCCATTATGCTGCTCGCATGATCGTGAGCAAGGGTTTTTGCGGTGGTGGCGACTGGGAATCCATGATGGGAGTCATGGATGCCAATCTGGACGAGTATCACGAGTACTCGGTTGAGTGGCAGAAAAATGATTTGGTCTACCGCCGCAACGGCGTGGAAGTCTACCGCAATGTCGACATGGGTGATAAGTTTCCGGAACCCCTGTTCGCGATTTTAAATTTCGCCAAAATCAACGGCGCACCAATGGAAGGTGAATGGGTGATGGAAGTCGACTGGGTAAAACACGAATATTGGCAGGAATGAGTGACCGCTAGAAAAAAGCTGTTGGGACACATTTTCCGCTAATTTAACCCAATCATTGCAAAAAGTCTTATTGTAGGAGCGGCGTCGCCTACAGGATGTAGGTGAGGGGCGCAAGCAGGACGCGGAAGCTTCTCGCCGCGAT
>CAMYIO010000148.1 GCA_947258515.1 uncultured Ectothiorhodospiraceae bacterium | reverse complement strand
TCGTCTCGGTTCGTCGAGTGAATGCAGGCGGGTGCCTGCGAGGATGAACCGATCCCATGATCGGTTCGGTTTGGAAGATGGGTCCACGGCTTACAGCCGTTGCGCGTCACAGGACCCGAATGCGCTCAATCGCCACTAGTACACGCAGTGGCCACGGTTAAAATCGATTGAGGGCGCAGTATAAGAACACGAAATCCCGCTGTAACCTCGAAATCCAATCGCAAGCCCGCGCCGTTAATAGAATTGCCGGCCGCGTCACTACCGCGCTATCGCGCTGCGTAGTGACACGGCCGCACTCACATGACAGCCGATGCGCCAGGCGATTGCCTGTCACACCGGCTGCATACGCATGGCTCTGACGGCCTTCGGGCGGGCTGCGGTGATTACACTGTAATCACCTGTCGAAATTCGAACTCGGCGATCTGCTACTGCCGTTCAATCAGTTACGACACATTGTTAATGAAGAACATGTGTCCCCCGTGGGGACACCCGGCAAATTCCGGGACCTCTCTGATGGATCTGGCTGGTCTTCGATGCTGTTCAACCAGCAGTCGAGGCAATTGCGGTCAACCAGTTACAGCACATTCCTGATTCAGGAGGGTGTTGCCCGTGGCAACAATGGAACCGTGATGGCTATTGTTCAATCGGTTACCTCATTGTCTTGACACTGACAGGTGTTCACCTGGTGAACACCCGTCGAAATTCGAACTCGGTGATCTGCTACTGCAGTTCAGTTAGTTACGGCACAATTTTAATCCCAAGTATGTGCTCCACATGGGAACAAATAGCTCTACCTGTTGTGATTCCGGGCTCACCCTGGTGCCGGGTATCCGGATTCTGGCGGTATATAATTCAGAGGGTTATAGACCCTTCTTCATGTCATTAGGGGTATGCCCAGGGCATAATCGGTAGTGAATCAATCCGACTGAAGCTTCTTGTCCTGCAACCGGCTCTGGATATCGAGCAGCTTCCTGACCAGGGGATTATCCGGATCGAACTCGGTTTGCCGTGGGCCACCGCATGGGGGCTCGCTGCGCTGTAGAGCTGCATCCACCTCAGCGCGTTGCCTGCGCTGCTCCGCGACCTGCAAGGCACCCTCGGGGGTGAACGTGCCGGCGCGGGCACGTGAGATCAGGCCGCGCAGATAGGCCAGTGGCGTTTTCCGAATGACGTTCGTCCCGATGCAGGCTGCCAGTTCATCGAGGAGCTGTTGTGCCAGTTCAGCGGGAATACCGGTCAGCTTCTTACCGGCCTCTTCCCGCTCTTTCGCCGACAGGTTTTTCGGATAGACAAGATCAATTGTTTTCCCACCACCACTTTCCGCGGATCTGGAAACAGCCTCCCCCGTTTCAGCTTCCAGTGGTTGTTGTGGTTCCTTTTGGGTTCCTATGGTGGTTCCTGGTATGCCACCTGAGTCAGGGGGACCCTCGCACGGCTGACCTGGGGTGGTGTCACAGGGTTCAGGGGCTGGTGACAATTTGTCACCCCCATCGAGCTGCAACCGATACCGGTTCGAGGAACAGGAACCGTCCTTACGATAGCGCGGCTCGGAGATCATCAATCTGCGGTCTTCGAGCTTTTTCATCACCCGTCGAACGGTGCGCACGGAGACACAACACTTGGTTGCCACTGTCGATACGCTTGGCCAGCAAACACGGGTGTCGTCATTGGCGGCATCGCAAAGCGCCATCAGGATCAGTTTCGGGGTGGGCGACAGCTTTTGCTGCCAGGCCCAGTTCATCGCCGCGATACTCACCGCCTTGCTCGCGCCTCCTGCTTGGTCGGACGTCCGCGACGCCTGGATTTTGGATCATGCGCAGCAGGATCGCTTACGGTAATGGTGAACTGCTCCAGCCAGTCATGTACTGCCTGACAAGGCCATAACCGATTGCGACAACCAGGTGGTTGAATACGTGGCGGCAGCGGACTGCCCGCACATAACTTGTTGCGCAGTCGCCCAAGTGAAATCCCCAGCAACCCGGCAATCTCGGTATCGGTGAAATACTTGCCATCATTCGAAGAATCTTCTGTATTCACGTCGCGCCTCCTTTGCAAACCTTGCGGTCATGTCGGAGGCACTATCAGACACGTGGTCTCACGCCGGAGCTACGCTAAATCTATTCGAGTGTTGTCGTGGTTTTTTCGGGCATGCGCAATCTTTAGCAAGCAGCGAAACAGGTCTGATCCAAGTGTCTGGAAGTTTAATCACCTGAAAAACAGAAGAATTCCATCAGGATTAGCTCCGATATTTAACCCGTCTGGACATCAGTCGATATGTTGTCTATATTAATCACTATCTGATTTAGTGTTGACTATAATATACATATTATGACAAAAGAGCCTCTTCCATTATCCAACAGCACGCTCAGCGTGCTGAAGACACTGGGCGCCATGATTAAGGCCGCCCGGCTGGAGCGCGGCATGAGCCAGGCGGAACTGAGCCGGCGTCTGGGTGTGAGCCGCTATACCGTGATCGCCCTTGAGAAAGGTGATCCAAAGGTGGGTGTGGGCACAGTATTCGAAGCCGCCACCATCGTCGGCATTCCCCTGCTGGCAGACGATCAACGCGCGCTCAACAAACTGGCCACAACCGTGGCCAATCTCGCCAGCATTCTTCCCGAGCGTGGCCGCCGCAAAAAGGTAGCACTGCAAGATGACTTCTAACGTCACAGAGGCCTTCGTCTGGATCTGGCTGCCCCGCTCCCCGGTACCCGTTGTCGCAGGGCGTGTTGAAAAACACGGTCCGCTGCATCACTTCACCTACGGCCGATCTTACCGCGAGCGCGATGATGCGATTGCCCTGTCGCCATTCGAACTGCCACTGCAACCCGGCACCTTTGAACCCGTCGGCATGAACACGATTCATTCGTGCCTGCGCGATGCCGCACCCGATGCCTGGGGCCGACGAGTCGTGGGTCACAAATATCCGCACCTGGCTGCTGATGAACTGGATTACCTGTTACTGTCCGGCAGCGACCGGATCGGTGCACTGGATTTTCAGGTAAGCGCTTCCGAATACATGCCGAGAGAATCCGATCATCCAACACTCGATGATCTGCTCGCTGCCACCGAACTGCTGGAAGCCAATCGCCCCCTGCCCCCGGAACTGGAACGTGCTTTGATCCGTGGCACCAGCATTGGCGGCGCCCGGCCCAAGGCATTGATCGATCATGATGGCAAACACTTCATCGCAAAATTCGTCTCATCCACCGATGTCTACCCGGTCGTCAAGGCGGAATACATCGCCATGCGCCTGGCGGCCCTTGCCGGACTGAACGTCGCACCGGTGTCGCTGGTCTCTTCCCTGGGTAAAGACGTGCTGATGATCGAACGCTTCGACCGCGTGGACACCGCCACTGGCAAGGCACGTCGCCTGATGCTGAGTGGCCTGAGCCTGCTCGATCTGAACGAGATGGAAGCCCGCTATGCCAGTTACAGCGACCTGGCCGACCGGATTCGCCAGCGCTTCATCGAACCACAGGCAACGCTTGTGGAATTATTCAAACGGCTGGTCTTCAATGTACTGGTTGGCAATACCGATGACCATGCGCGCAACCATTCGGCATTCTGGGATGGACAGCAACTCAGTCTGACACCGGCCTATGATATTTGCCCGCAACTTCGCACCGGGCAGGAAGCTACGCAGGCCATGGATATCGGTGGTGTTGCAGGCAAGGCTGCAACGCTGACCAATGTCCTGTCTGTCTGCGGCAAGTTTCAGTTGCGCGAGTCCGATGCCAGAACAATCATCGAACAACTTATTACTGACGTGAAAGACAACTGGGTGAGCGTTTGCGAAGATGCCGGTCTGGCAACCGTCGAACGTGACCGGCTCTGGGGTCGGGCGCTGCTGAATCCCTACTGTTTGCAGGACTGGAAACCTGCCTGAATGTCCTGGAATCTTCGCTCGCCTCAAGTAACCTATTAATGTGGATTCGATAACGCCCCTGAATAACAGATCGACACGCGGAATAAAGAGCATGGGAAAACGCAGCAATACCGACAAAGCCATACGCAACCTTATGAATTGGGCGGACCGACCCGAGTGGTCGGACGAACAGTCGGCCGTGTTCGACACCCATCTTGCTCCCGTATGCGACCGCATTGGCATCAGCCAGGAAGAACTGGGCGAAGAGCTTGCAGAGCATGGCTACGGGGGCATGCTGTTTGGTCTGATGTTCGAGGACTTTATCAGTCGCAGCTTGCCGCCGGACGACAAGAACGTTATCGACGATTATTTGGAGCGCCGTGGCTGGCGCGAGAGTGTTCCTGGCCGCCGCTATCTACAGAATCTTCGGGATTCTGTCCTGTCCCTGTACGAGGTGGTCGAGGTCTCCCCCGGCCATCATTGCGACTTGCGCGACCTGGTGCGGGGCGGAGAAACGTTCCGTGTCCATGAGCGCATGGGCACACAGAATCTCGTCAAGTGGGATCGGATAGCGGCCCGTGTATTAACAATGAATAGCAAGCAAGTCTTTTCCGGCGGAATCCTGCCGTTTCCCCGGGAAGCATCACAAAGCCTGCTCAGGGTACTGACTGAGTCACGAAAACAATTCAAAAAAGAGCTCTCGCGGGCAGCTGGCAAGGAGGCCATTGCCAGGATTTCATCAGACAACCTGGACGAACGATTTCTGCAGGATGCCTGCCCTGCCTTCACTTCCATCTGGCTCGTGCATACCCTGGAACGCCTGCATGAGTCGCTACCCGAAATGGTCAACCGCGATGGCGAGGCACTGATATTTACCGAAACACGTTTTCCGTTTCTTGCCGAACAACTTGAAGACATAGCCCAGCGCCTCGATGATGCGCCTGACTGGGAGCGAGACAACCCGGATGAACACACCTGGATATGGCTGCCGAAACCGGATGCCAACACCGGCAAGAAACAAGGCGGCGTAGCCATCGATACCCTTCGGGATGGACAGCACCCTATCAGCGGCACACTGGAATTGAAGCCGGGGGTGCTGATGCTTACCACCAATTCCATGGAACGGTCGCAACGTGGCCAAGGAATCCTGGAGGCACTGCTGCACGGTCTCGTCGGCCCGGCCCTGAGCAAGCTTCAGACACCTGAACAACTGATGGCTGAGAATGAAAACCACCAGCAAGACACTGGACACCGGGAGTCGACCGACACCATTGATCCGGAAATCGCAGCCGAGATCATCCACAACACCCTGGATCAACACTACCGCCAGTGCCTGGATGAACCCATTCCTGCACTCGACAACAAGACCCCGCGGCAATGCGCCAGAAGCAAAAAGGGACGGGGAAAAGTCATCGAGTGGCTGAAGCATCTGGAAAACAACGAACTTCGTCGCGCCGCCAGTCAGGGACAAGAACCGTACGACAGCCGCTGGATGTGGGATGAACTGAAATTGGACAAGTATCGAAACAGCTAAATAATGTCGTGGTTTGTTCGAACACAAAAAGGGTGCAGGTAATCATCCTGATGGCGGTACATACCCATCTCGACCCTGTCTCTGCCTGACGCTATATCTGGTAAACACTTAATACTTAATAGAGTCGAGTTCATGGTTTCCGCCATTGCACAATATCGTGATGAACTGGAAGAGTTGTGCCGCCGTTACCACGTTCGGCGACTGGAACTGTTCGGCTCCGCAGCTTCCGGCGAGTTTAACCCGGAGCCCAGTGACCTTGACTTTCTTGTCATGCTTGAGGATCTCGAACCCGCCGCGTAAGCGGATGCCTATCTGGGTTTCTACGAGGACCTGACGACACTGTTTGATCGCCGCATTGAACTGGTGTCAACGACAGCCATTACCAACCCTTATTTCCTGGAAAGCATACAGCGGAACCGGGAAACACTTTATGCGGCTTGAAAACAAGCTACCGGTCCTATCGCCAGTTCAGGATTTGACCGCAAAAGCGATACCAGCCATCCTAAATCTCCTTGCAGTGTATCGCATCCTTGAAACGGTGAACGGCACTGCTACTGCGGATGACCTGGAGCACACCTGTGGAAATTTCACCTTGAAATCAACCCCGCCACATGATATATATCATGGTATCTATCATTGCTGATATATAGAGCGCCATGACTAAAATTGCAAAATTGTTCACGACGGGACGAAGCCAGGCAGTTCGGCTGCCGAAAGAATTCCGTTTCGAGAGTTCTGAGGTCTTTATTCGGAGAGAAGGCGACGAAGTCATCCTGTCTGAGAAGCCCGCATCCTGGGAGGATTTCTTCAATTCTTCCGCGTATCCGACCGACGATTTCATGACCGAGCGTGTGGACCTGCAAGCGGAGAAACGGGAACTGTTCGGATGAAGCTGTATATGCTGGACACGGACACGTGCAGCTACATTATCCGGGAAAGACCCATCGGTGTATTGGAGCATTTCCGCAAGCTCGCTATGGAACAGATCTGCATATCCACAGTAACCTATGCAGAACTGCTATACGGTGTGGAGCGATCCAGTTCCAAACGAATCAATCGCCCCATTATCGATGACTTCGTGCAACATCTGGATGTGATCGACTGGGACAGTGCGGCCGCAGAACAGTACGGGAAAATCCGTGCTGACCTGGAAGCCAGAGGCCAACCGATCGGGGCCATGGATATGATGATTGCCGCACATGCGAAAAGCATCAAGGCTGTGTTAGTAACGTGCCCGGATCAAGGGGTTAAAAGTTGAGAACTGGGTTTAGCATTACTGACTATCGATAACAACCGGAAACTTTAAAACATAGAAGAAACAGAAATTATTCACCCTGTGCATGGACAAAATCCTTGTCACAATTTTGTCACACTGCGAACGAAATTCAGCGTGATTCGGCCTTATCCGGAAACAAACTATGTGACTGTAATTTATTGTGATATTCTATAAACCCCTGAAACAGAACGGGTGTTATAACAGATTCACACGGCCAATCAAGGTACTCCCTCTCAATAATGACTGATTATTTGGTATTGCGGCTCCAAGTGTAATGATCACAGCTTAGCGGCCAGCTGAACCAAACTACTGACTTCATGGGTTTCAGCCACCCACTAACATGCCTGCAGCCGGGTGACTAAGGATGCAACTGTGAAGGTCGCATTAGGGTCCAGACTGTGTGAAAACTCGCTTCATTGCTCATTATGAGGCGATGCCACCAATCATAGCTCATTTTTCGAATGGGCCCACTGAGATGGCGCTCTCGACGCGAGTATGGTCAACTAATTTTGTGCGCAAATATTTCGCCGCCAAGAGGCGCTTTGGTGTGGCGAGGGTCGTAATAACGGCCCTGATCAGGCCGTCTGCATCTTCAGTAGCAGTCCTTCAACACCGAATAGACTGATGGCGCGTTTCATGTTGTAAGCGAGCACATGTAGACTCATCTCGGTACTCACATGTTTTAGCGTTTTCATCTGGAAGTGTGTCGACCTGTCCTAGGCGAATTGCTAATTATCACCTGAAAACGACAACTTAAACAGACTTGTTCCTGAAAGTAACCTTCCCTACCCTGCTCTGCCATGAAGGATCTGCTGATACTCCTCGCACATCTATTGACTACAGTCGCCAAACTCCTGGGACCCGGCGGTGCGCGGGCCGTTGTCGCTGACAGCCTGCTTATGAAGCAGCAGCTTCTGGTCATCAATCGTTCGCGACAACGCGCGCCCAATCTTTCGAAACTGGATCGATTCCTGTTCGGCTTCTGGTCGATGTTTCTGGATCCACACCGGATCCAGCGAACTGCGGTAATTCTTCGGCCATCGACGCTTTTGAATTTTCACGACCTACTCAAAAAGCGCAAGTACCGACTGCTGTACTCATCGAGTAAACATGAGAAGCCAGGTCCCAAAGTTCCATCAGTCTTTGGACGGTAGCGCACCTGCTGAAGCTAGCGGCGCGCATCAACCGCTAGCCGCAAAACTCAGAAACTATTCATGGAGTTCACACTGCAACGGACTTTTTCAAACGCCGATTGCTGCATGAATAGGTATTCGACAAGGACAGGTCTTTCGTGAAATTCGGAATCTGAACCACCCCCAGCCACTGGCGTCAACACCCCCTTTAATCCTGAAAAGCGCTCAATACTCGTCTGTATCTGCCGAGTAAATTGTTATCAGAGGTTGTATACATCAGCTCCCTGGGGCCATGTCATGGCTGACAGGCAGTGTTACGTTCAAACGGGGTCAGTCTGTGAACAATAAGGATTCGCATCAGGTTCTAATTATTGAAAGCGTAAAGGACCGGCACCAGGCACAAGCCGCCGCCCTGGTACAGGCGGGCTATTCGGTGCAGTCAATCCAGCCCGATACCATCGAGCAATTGCAGGACCGGCTGGCCACCTCAAACCCGGATATCGTGATCTATGGCAAGGGCGAAAATATTCCCAGGCTGGAATCCGTAACCGCCCTTCTCGTCCGGGATGACGGTGATATCCCGGTAATCGTGACCGCCAGCAAACTGACAAAGCACAGTGTGAGTGCTGCTGAAAATTGCGGTGCAGTCGCCGTTGTCCAGAACGGACAACCTGAAAACCTGCTGCGGATTGTCAAAAAGACACTGAACTCTGCCTCACTGCAGCGCAGGGTCAGCCGCCTGGAAAACGAGGTCGAGACTATCCAGCTGCGGCACAGGGTCAACGAACTGGAGTACACCCTGAAAGAACAGCAAGTCCGCTGCGCTTCCCTGACGGACGACTGCCGTCACGCCATCGCGTATATCCACGAGGGCATTCATATCTATGCCAACGGTTCATACGCCAACCTGCTGGGTGTTGATGATGACGAGATCATTGGCACGCCCCTGCTGAACTGGATAGATCTGCACCATAATGAACAGCTCGCCAGGTTGTTGCGCAACCCTTTTTCCGGCAATGACAGTACAGAGATCAAGATCAAGCTGATACAGAATGATGCCGAGCCGCTCGAGGCAGATGTGGAATTTGCCGCGGCCAGGTATGACGACAGGCTCTGCACCCGTGTCACGGTCCGCGCAGGCAGCGAGCGGGAAATACCCGGGTCGGCGCCGGATACACACAGGCACCACGACATGGTTACCGGGCTTTACAACCGCCAGTATTTCATGAAAGTACTGGAGGAGAACATTATCACCAGCGGAAATTCAGGAAAGTTCCAGGCGGTTACGTTTATCCTGCTTGACAACTTCAAGACGATCCGCGAGCAGATCGGCATTACCGCCAGTGACACCCTGATCAGCGAGATCGCCACTCTGATCAGGGAGATATACGGACACGAAAACACCATTGCCCGGTTTGGAGACTACACGTTTACGGTCCTGAATAATTACAACTACAAGGAAGGTGCACAGCAGCTCGCCGAGACCCTACGTGCCAGGATAGAGAAATACACCTTGAGCGTCGATGCTCACACTGTCAACACGACCAGCAGCATCGGCATATGCGTTATTAACGACCATGTGAAGGACGCGCAGAATGCACATTCGCGCGCCGATCTTGCCTGTGAACTCGCCCGCACCTCGGGCGGCAATCAGATCCATGTGCACAGTACGACTATCGATGCGCAAATTGACCATGAAGTCGAGGAAAAGATGGATGACATGGTCAGAAAGACCATTGACGATGACCGGTTCTACCTGGTCTACCAGCCCGTCATCAGCCTGAATGGCAAGGCTGGCGGACATTACGAGGTATTGCTGCGCGTCCTCGATGAAGAGGGTCATGTAATCCTGCCGGGTCAGTTCCTGTCACTGGCCGAGAAATCGCCCCTCATTATCGAAATTGACCGCCGCGTCATCCAGACTGCCTTCAAGACACTGGCACGCAAGCACAAGGAAGAGGAACACACCTCGTTCTTCATCAAACTATCGGGTGAAACACTGACCGACCCGAAGCTTCCGGAATGGATCCAGCTGCAACTGAAGCGGTTTAACCTGAAAAGCGAATCCATCATTTTCGAAATAGCGGAATCGGTTGCGGCCAGCAAGCCCCACGAAACACAGGCATTTGCACAAGCCATGCAGGCCATTAACTGCAAGGTAGCTATTGAGCATTTCGGATATGCAA
>CAMYIO010000147.1 GCA_947258515.1 uncultured Ectothiorhodospiraceae bacterium | reverse complement strand
GAACGTCTTCACCGACACCGTGGGCAGTCTGGCATGCCCCGAAGGCCCTGTCAGGACGCCACCACCTGCCGATGGTCCATAAGACCCGCAGCGTTCTTGTAGAGACAACCGTCATCGTACTTGTCAGGGCCGGCTGCCAGACCGGCCGGCAACAAGCGACTCAAAAATCTGAAGCGTTGAGCAAGCGAAAAAAGTCCGCATACATTTTCAGATAATCAATCGAGTCAGACCCCTGTTACCGGTTATTTCCTGGCCCGGGTCAGTTCTGGCGACAGGTAGCCAGGTCTGCCTGCAGTCCGTCGCGTTCGGCAACCACGGCTGCGAGGGTCTCTGTTGTGTCCTGTAGCCTGATGTTCTGGTTCTGCAGTTGCAATTTAACGTCGTTCAGCGCGTTATTGAGCAGCGCCACCTGTGCCCCGGCTGCGCCGGGTTGCTGTCCGGACGTTGTAGTCATGGGAGGGGCCTGTTGCACGGCCTGCGGGGCAGTGGTCTGCAGCCCGGTATTTTGCAGCGTGGTCTGCTGGCTTTCCAGCAGGGTCTTGAGGTCGGACAGCACGTTCCCGAGTGTATCTGCCTGTGCCATGGCTGTGCCGAGTTGCTCGCTGGAAAGGGTGTTCCCGGACTGCGCCTGCTGCAGGGTCTCCGTGGCAGCCAGCAGATCAGCTTGCACTGTGGCGAGTTGCTTGTCCCGGCTGGCCAGATCGCTGCGCAGCCGTTCATGCTCTGCAGTCAGGATCCGGTTTTGCTCCTGCTTCCTGGCGTTTTGCTGGCGCTGTTGTTCCAGTGTTGTGTTGCTGGTGTCCAGTTTTGTCATCAGTTCTGTTACCTGCGTTTGCAAGGCTTGTTGCTCGCCGGTAATGGCGGCTACTTTTTCGTTGAGCGCGCGTTCTGCTTCACGGCTATGCTGAAGCTTGAGCTGTAACTGCTCGAGTATTGCATGGGCCGTGTCCACTTCCGTACTTTTCGATGGCAATTGTTCCTGCCTTTGTTCGATGTCAGCGCGGACTGGATTTTTTGCTGGTGCTGCAGGGGCAGCCTGATATGGTCTTTGCTGCGGGTAGTAAGGGCGCACCTGACCGTAACCTGCCGGGGGCGCAGGCCACTGTGACGGTTGTTGCCAGCCTTGCGTATACCCGCCCCGGCGGGGAGGCGGCGGGTAACGGCCCGGGGCAGGGTTTGTAGCAGGGGCAGTTGTCTGCAAGGCAGGTACGGCAGGCTCACCCGGTGTTGCTTCAGCCGACCAGACGCATTCCGTCGCGATACCGACCGATGTGGCTATAACGACTGTGGCAATTGATGATAATAGTTTCATGACTTGCTCCATATTGAATCAACAGGGTGTAGAAAGCACGAGCGAAGCGAAGCAATCTCGTAACCAGTGAATCAACGAGTTACAGATTGCTTCGTCACTTTGTTCCTCGCAATGACGAATTAATCAGAGGTTCCTTAGATTTTAAACAGGCTATGGCAGCTTTCTTCTTCAAAACCGGCAAAGTTATCCGGTCCCTATTTTACGCGGTTTTTGGGCAGGGGTCGGACCTCCCGATTATATTGAAAAATAAGAATACAAAAAAGGGGAGGCATTAAACCCATAAACGTCTCCGTTCCCTTTCTCACACATTTTGCACTTGGTTTTTGAGCGCACTCAGGTGAATATGTACGATGACACCTTGTTATCTCACTATTTTTGACAAGGACACCATCGAACAGGAGTGGGTGATGTTTCAGCATGGCAAACCAGTAGATTCCAGGACGTTCCGGCTGCAATGGGTAGAGCAGTTGTGAAAAGATCACGGGCACCAGAATGTGTTTCCATAGCACTCGCAGTAATCAGTCATGGTTCGCTTGCCGCTGGCATCGACCTGGACTGTGAGGCATTGTCAAAACAGATGGTAGATCGCCTGGATGCAGAAGGACTACTGACACAGTCAGAATCTGGCAGGCAGCGTGCGCTTGCCATAACCCTGGATCTGTGTGGTGGCGCCGAAGAATCCGCAGAGCAACAGCACGAGGATGGAAAGCAGCAGGCTCTGGATAACTGGTTCTTTGAAAAGAGACCCGAGAAGCCCGGTAACAAGCGACTCAAAAATCTGAAACGTTGAGCAAGCGAAAAAAGTCCGGATACATTTCCAGATTATCAAACGAGTCTCAGCCTGTTGCTTATTCTCAGCGTCTCCTTAAATGACAAGGATTAGCCAGGATGTGTGCGCATAAACCTTCGCGGATGCAATCCGCTCCTACAAGATTTGTACCATCAGCCCGGATTGGGATCGTCGTAACGATTGGTGTTGAACTTGCGGTCAAGCCACTGGTACACCCCGGCCACATTGCGCGGCTGGCGCTGCCGGGTCAGAAAGACGCCCGGATTATTTGCAGCGGCTTCCGGGAACAGATCGGCAGCAATGGCCGTCGGGTCCTCGGCAAGCGCCTTGAGAAAAATCGCTGCGTTGGCCGTGCCGAGAAAGTGGGCCAGGTAGAGATCGGTCCGCCCGGGTTCACGCCCGACCATTTCTGACAGCACCTGAAAATTACGCTTGATATTCTCCGCCGCCATCAGGGTGGACAGGCGCGGATTGAATCTCAGTGCCAGTACTTCCTGCTGTAACGGATCGTACATAATCGGCTGCTGTTGCTGTTTACGGTCCTTGTCGTCGATCAGTGCGGTCCGGGTGGCATAGTCCTGCAGACCGTAACTGGCACCAAAGGACTGCATTGACTGCAGCCAGTCATGGGACTTGAACTGAAACAGTCCGGTTGCCGAAGATTTCGGTGCACGCGCAGCCGGTTTGAAGTAACTCTCGACCCTCGCCAGTTCCATCAGGAACGAAAAGTCCACGCCGGTGCGGATACTGCCAAGCCGAATTGCGGCAAGGACATCATTGCCAATCTTGAAACGCGCTGCATCGGCCCGGGTGCGGTCGGCCGATTTCAGGATCATGACCACCAGTGTTTCACTGATCAGGTCATTCTGCGCACCACTCTGTGGCAGGTAGAACTGCCTGAATTCCTGCAACGCCTGCCGGGTCTTGATGCCCAGTTCGCCGTTCGGTTTCGCTATGCCAAGGTCGAAGCCCAGCGCCATCAGGCTGGTCTGCAGCTCGCGGATATCCGGCGTGAAGGTTATGAAGGGCTCCTGCCGTGGTGTGTCTGTCGCTTGTGTCATTTCCTCCAGCTGCAGCAGTTTTTCCCCGAGCAACATTTGTTCAGCGGAAGCTTGCTTGTTGAGGTTCAGCGCAAGTTCCTTGAGCAGCGCATCCTGGTTATCGATATGCTGTTTCGTGAAGCCGCGCATATCATCGATATTGCGCTCCACCAGGGCAAGCTCCTGGTTGCTGTCCTGCGCGGGTTGCAGGAAAAGTATTCCGATCAGGGTGCCAATTACAAACAATGCAGCGGCAATGATCATAAGCTGCAACAATGAGTAGCGTTGTTTTCTTTTCTTTTCCTGTAATGATTCAAACAGGCGAGTGCTGACGCCGTGAAAGCTGTTGGCCAGTTCGCTTTGCTGTGTCAGCTGGACCTGTTGTTCGGCCTGCATCTGTGCCTGGCGCGCTTCCGTGTCGCGGACGCTTTTTTCATGTCGCCTGCGTTCCTCTTCGAGCCTCGCCTCCAGTGCCACTCCGTGTTCCTCGGTGGCTTTCCGGCGTTGCTCGGCATCGGCCAGAGAACGCTCCAGGTGCTCGGCCCGTTCCCGCGCGATACTGCGTTCTCCCTCGAGCTTTACCTGCAGCGAAGTCACGTGTTCCTCGGTGGACCTGCGGTTTTGTTCTGCATCGGCCAGTGAGCTTTCCAGGTGCTTAACCTGCTCAAGTGCGTTGCTGATTTCCCCCTCGAGCCTGGTCTTCAGTGCCGCCTCGCGTTCCTCGGTGGCTTTCCGGCGTTGCTCGGCATCGGCGAGTGAGTGTTCAAGCGATGCAACCCGCTCACGTGCGTTATTACGTTCCTCCTCGAGCTCCGCCTGCAGTGCCGCCTTGAGTTCCTCTGTGGACTTCCGGCCTAGCTCGGCGTCGGCCAGCGAGCGCTCCAGGGATGCCACCTGCTCGCGTGCGTTGTTGCGTTCCTCCTCGAGCTCTCCCTGCAGTGCCGCTTCGTGTTCCTCTGTGGACTTCTGGCGTTGCCCGGCATCGGCGAGGGAGCGTGTCAGAGACTCAACCCGCTGACGTGCATCGCTGTGTTGCGATTCGACCTGTTTTACCTGCTGCCGCAGCTCGTCAAGCAGTTGTGCATCGGTGTCGAGGGTGCGCTGCAAGTTTTCTTGCACTTTTGCATGATCGGCGGTGGCGGTGGCATGCGCCTCGCGAACCGCTTCCAGTTCCTGTTGCAAGGCCCGCGTTTTCGGAAGCGAGTATTGCTTGATGGATTGCAGATAGTTTTTTAATGAGCTCATATGCGCTTGTATCGTCCACGTGTTTTTTTATTAAAGCGGATGTTAACAGATCACGAGCGACATAAAATTGACGCACAAAAGCGTTCGTCATGCCGGCAACCCTTGCTTTGAAGTATATGGATCCCGTTATGTTCCAGACGGAGGCATTAAACTCCGTCGCCTTTTCATGGATGGAGGGATTAAAGTTTACCCAATCATTGCAAAAAGTCTTATTGCAGGAGCGGCGTCGCCTGCAGGATGCAGGTGAGGGGCGTAAGCAGGACGCGGAAGCTTCGCCTGCAGGATGCAGGTGAGGGGCGTAAGCAGGACGCGGAAGCTTCTCGCCGCGAATCGCGCCGGGGACGGCGCTCCTACCGCACTGATTCAGAACTTCACGGGTGGTGAACTCCAGGATCAGGATCAAATATTCATTTCATCCTGACAATCATGTTGCGAAACCAGCTTTCAGGCCGGGAATTATGTAATTATCGGGTTTATTCTCTCCATTTCCTTAACTACTATTGGTGTTCTTGAATTGTTGCCTGTCCCTGTTTTATGAAAGACTTATTCACACCATTAACTGACAAAGAGTGCGACCGCCTTGATCGGTTCATGCTTGATCGTATCGATGAGGAAGCGGACACGCTGGGTAAGGATGAAGGTGTTCTGGATATTTCCGAGCTGGACGGGATGTTCACCGCACTCGTGAGCGGCCCGATAAGCACTGTTCCGTCACTGTGGCTGCCTGCAGTGTGGGGTGATTACGAGCCGGTGTGGGACAGTCAGGAAGAATTCGAGGAAATCTTCTCGCTGATGATCCGCCACATGAACGGTATTGCCCACCTCTTGATGGAATATCCGGAAGAATATGAACCGATGTTTCTGGAACGTGAAGTCGAAGGCAATACCTACACCATTGTCGATGAATGGTGTGACGGATATGTGCGCGGTGTCGAGCTGACCAAAAAAGACTGGCATACGAGTGGTGAGGAGTTGGCCGATCTGCTGGCGCCCATGTTCGCCTTTACCGAAAAGACGAAATGGTGCGGGCACGATCTCAACGACGATGAGAGAGAAAGTATCCGTCAGGCAATTGCACCTAGTGTGCGCAAAATACACGCCTACTGGCTGGAACGGCGGGGCGACCATGCGTCGCTGACTCAGCCTGTCCGCCGCACTGCACCGCGGGTGGGTCGCAACGATCCGTGTCCATGTGGCAGTGGCAAGAAATACAAGAAGTGCTGTTTGCATTGATGCGTGAAAGTCAAAAGGGGACGGCGGCGCTAAATCCGTAAACGCCTCCGTCCCCTTTATCTATCTACACACCCTGCAATGACACCGCCGCTGCAGGGCTGTCTGCATGAGCAGGCTAGTACTTCACAGAACAGCCGTAGGGTTTCGTCACTGCGCTGCTGACAGGCTTGCCGGCGCCCATTTCCTGCAGGGCCACACGTACATATTGCGTGGCCGGGGGTATGTCATCCGGGTTGGCGCTGGTGATACTGTCGATGCCACCCATGTAAACCAGCTTGCCGTCCGCATCGATGATGAACATATGCGGTGTGGTTTTGGCGGCATAGCTGCGGCCGATCTTGCCCTCGGTGTCGAGGATGACCGCATGGGGGTGTGCATCGCGGTTGCGGGTCAGTTCGTCCGCCTCCCCGGGACTCACATGGCCCTGCTTGCCGGGGGCCGAGGAAATGACTGACAGCCAGACAACGCCCTGTGCGGCCGCCTCACGCTGCTGGTCCTGCATATTACCGGCGCCGTAGTGCTTGCGAACAAAGGGGCAGTCATGATTGGTCCATTCCAGAACTTCCAGAACCACGATTTTGCCGCGGTAATCGGCCAGCCGATGGACCTCCCCGCGGCTGTCGACGCCCTCGAAGTCGGGCGCCGGCTCACCGACGCGCGGCGCGGCGCCCGACCCGCAGGCATACAGGGCAAGGATAATGAGGGTCATCTGGAATAAATGTTTGAACATGATTTTTCTCCTGTTTTCAAAGTGTGTTGATGGCTGCGGCGACGATGCCTTCAGTGAGCAGCTGAGGCAGCACCAGCGGCTGTTCGGCTGCCGGTGAATACAACAAATAGAGGGGCACGCCGCTGCGACCATAGCGTTCCAGCTGCTGGCTTATCACGGGGTCGCGCCGGGTCCAGTCGGCCACGAGGTAGGCCACGGAGCGCGCCTCGAAAAGCGCCCGGGTGTTGTCCGTGGACAGGGCGAGCTGTTCATTGACCTTGCACGTGATGCACCAGGCAGCGGTGAAATTGACGAATACCGGCCGCCCTGCAGCACTGAGTTCCTGCACCCGTTCCTCTGACCAGGGTGTTTCATCCTGTGCGGCAGCGCGGGCGCGGGTGCATCTGACGCAACCATCGGGCCGATGGTCAGCGCCAGGGCGGTTGCCAGGCCGGCAGCCAGCAACCCGAGTCGCCAGCTACGCGGTCTCCACTGGCCGTATAACCACGCAGCGAAGGCAACCGCCACCAGTCCCGCCAGTGCGCCGGCATAGGCCCGTGCATCCGTCTGCTGGCTGAGCACCCACAGCAGCCACGCTGCGGTAGCAAACATGGGGAAGGCCAGGACCTGCTGGAACGGCTTCATCCAGCGTCCCGGTCTGGGGATGAACTTCAGCCAGGCTGGAAACAGGCTCAATAACAACACGGGCAGGGTAAAGCCTGCACCGAGGGTGAGGAACACAGCCAGTGCTTCCCAGCCCGTGCGGGTAATAGCGAAACCGAGGGCTGCCCCCATGAAGGGCGCAGTGCACGGGCTGGCCACAATGACAGCCAGAACACCGGTGGCGAAGGTATTCAGGAGCCCGCTGGACTCGGTCAAGGACTGGCCGGCATTCATCAGTCTGTCACCCAGGGAAAAGACACCGGACAGATTAAGTCCGACCAGCAGCATCAGGTAGGCCAGCAGGGTCACCAACAGCGGGGACTGAAGCTGGAACCCCCAGCCCAGTGATTCGCCACTCGCGCGCAATATCAACAGGACCGTCGCCAGCACGGTAAAACTGGCCAGTACGCCGCTCGCGTAGACCAGACCGTGAGTGGTGAGACGCTGCCGATTTGCGCCCGCCTCCCTGACGAAACCCAGTATCTTGATACTCAACACCGGCAGGACGCAGGGCATGATGTTGAGTATCAGACCTCCGAGGAAGGCAAACACCAGGGCTGTCATCAGACTCAGGTGCTGGTTTCCCGTTGCCAGCGGCTGCGCTGCCAGCCGTAGCGGATAGCCGCTGCGCAGCGGCGTACCCTCATGTTCCGATTCCACTACCAGCAGCCCTTGCAGGGGGACATCCCCTGCGGGAGGCACATCGCCGGCCGGCACAGTGAGCGTCACTGCCGTCGCGGTCTGCTCCCAGCGTTGGTCACCACTGGCATCGACAGGTCCCCATTCGTTGGCTGCGAACCAGACATCGGCCGGGGCAGGTGACGACGTGTCTGACATGGCGACCGAGATCGCCAGCGTGTCACCCTCCAGGCGATAGTCACCCGCCAGGGTGGTCACCGCTGGCCATTGAGCCCGGGCTGCAGTGAACCGTTCGCGGATTTCGGTGGCCGCGATGGAGCCGTTGCCGGCGTTATTGAGTTCGAGTGTGAGAGGTACCAGTAAACTGACGCTATCCTCATAGCCAAAGTTGGTCAGCGGCCCGACCCGTATACGCTTGGGCAGCGGCCACTGTATCTCTCCTGCCTCCCAGCCTGTGGGCAGCGTCCAGCGGATGAGCGGCGCACTGCCCGAGGCGCCTGGATTTCGCCAGTAGATATGCCAGTGCGGGATCAGTTCGAAACGCAGTGCGAGCCACAGGGTCTGGCCGGGTACGGCCTTTACCTGCTCGCTCAGCAACGTAACCGTCGCATGCCCGGTCGAAACCACTGCGGTACCCTTGGCCGGGAGGGTGCCGGGTGCGAACAAACAAGACAACAGCAGGACGACTTTAAGGAACAGCCTTTTTTTCATTTTATTTGCGATCTCCCGTTGCACAGCGGAACAGCGCCTGAACGACAACCAATAGCATGACGAACTTCATGACAGAACGGAAGATGCCGCTTTTCCCGGGCGACGGTTTAGAGAGCGAAAAGCAGGAGCGAAAAGGGGACGGAGGCATTAAACCCGTAACGCCTGCGTCCACTGTATTTCTTAATTGTCTTCCCGTGCAGCCAGTTCCCGTCGGCGCCGTTCGGCTTCCTGTTCGCGGGCGTCGTCAATCACCTGCAGGACTTCTGCCACATCGGCATCCACCGTGCTGCGCGCAAAGTGCCCGCTAAGTCGCGTGTCGTGCTGGAGATTGCCGCTTTCATACAGTCCCCAAATTTCCTTGCCGTAGTCGGTTTTCAGTAACTCCGGGGCAAAACGGCCGAAATAAATTGCCATATTGTCAACATCCCGCTCCAGCATCGTGCCCGCGCTGTTATTACCAGCGGCATTGACCGCTTGTGGAAGATCGATAATGACGGGCCCTTCCTTATCAACTAACACGTTGAACGGCGATAAGTCGCCATGGACCAGACCCGCGCAGAGCATGCGCACTATTTCTGCAATTATTCGCTGGTGATACTCACGTGCCTGCGTGCCGCTCAGGGTCAGGTCATTGAGTCTCGGCGCGGCGCTGCCGTCGCCGGCGGTTACCAGTTCCATCAACAGTACGCCATCAACAAAGCCATAGGGCGTCGGCACGCGCACACCGGCAGCGGCCAGACAATAGAGCGCATCGACTTCCGCGCTGACCCAGGCTTGTTCTGATTCTCTTTGTCCGTAACGGCTGCGTTTCCCCATGGCGCGGGCCTGGCGGCTGTTTTTAACCTTGCGCCCTTCCTGATACTGCACGGCTTGTTTGAAGCTGCGCTGGTTGGCGGCTTTGTAAACCTTGGCGCAGCGTATCTCTGTGCCACAGCGAACCACATAGACCTGTGCTTCTTTACCGCTCATTAACTGGGAGAGAATCTCGTCGATCAGGCCGTCTTCGACGAGTGGTTTCAATCGTTTAGGTACTTTCATGGGCGCTTTATACGCTGTCAGACAGCGTAATGGAATGTCAAGAATGGGGCGTGACGGGTGAATTGCAGTGAAAAGCGGCCGGATTAGTGATCATAATATTCCAGAAGCAACTATGGGGTAGTAGTGGGCAGACTTCATTGAAATGCCAATAATTGCTCTAAGGAGCCTCTGATGTGTCGTCATTGCGAGGAACAAAGTGACGAAGCAATCTGTAACTCGTTGATTCACTGGTTACGAGA
>CAMYIO010000146.1 GCA_947258515.1 uncultured Ectothiorhodospiraceae bacterium | reverse complement strand
AGCGAGAGTATGCTGCAGGAAGTTTCCGGGCTGATTCATGGCCTGCGGGAGGCGGCCGGGGCGATGCTGGCCATACAGCAGGAATATGCTCAGGCCGGCAGCCGTCTCAACGAGGTGGCTGTTGAACTGGGGCAGCAAATGCGCACCAGTACAGAAAATATGGACAGTATCAAGCAGCTGCTGCGTGACGGTTTCCGCTTACCAGCGGCCGGCGACTGATCATGGACGAGGGTTTTATTGACCTGCGTCAGCATCACAATGCAGGGATGGGCGACGACAGTTTCTGGCCCTCCTTTACCGACATCATGATGGTCGTGGTCATGATTTTCATGATCGCGAGTACCGTGCTGATGTTGCGTAACTGGGAACTGGTAAAGGAATTGCGTGCCACTATCGAGGCGGAACACGAGGCCGAGGCGCTGGCGCGCTCCATGACCGAGACCAGTGCGACACTGGAGGAGCAACTGGCACAGGCGCAGCATGCCAACTCGGAGCTGCGCATGCAGCAGATGCGCATGACAGAGCGTAACCGCACCCTTGAGGAGCAACTTTCAGGGCAGCAACGGCAGCTGCTGTCGCTGGAGGCAGATAACCAGCAACTGGCTGCGAGTCTGCAGAAATACCGCCGCGATGCACTTCTGAACGACGACCAGTTGAAGCAGGCGCGCGACGAGATGTCACAACTGTCTGCCGCGCATTCGACCCTGCAACAACGATTGCAGCAGGTGCTCGACGAGCTGGCAGCAAGCGAGGAGGGCAATCAAAAGCAGGCCTCGGAACTGTCGGCACTGAGGCTCGGAAGCTCCCTGACCGAGCAGCAACTGTACTCATTGCAAAACGAGTACAGTGAGTTGCAGATCAAGTACGACAAGCTGTTCCGGCCGGCGCGCTCGGCCGAGGGCAAGCACGTGGTGACGGTACGCTACTGGAAAGACGGCGACTATTTCCAGCTCAGGGTCAAGGATATGGAGGAAGAGGACTACCGTGTCACCAGTCGTGAAGAGCTCAACCGGGAGTTGGCTGCACTGAAGGAGAAACATGGCAACAAGCTGTATGTGAAGCTGATTATCCCGGACGACAGCGGCTTGTCATACAAAGAGGCCTGGGGATTTACCGTGGAGATACTCGACAAGTACGACTATTACCACCAGAAATAAACACTGCTTCCCGGATGAACAGGAACTGCGCGCAAACGCCTAACCTCAAATAAACCCTGCCGATTCGCAAGATTCTTCTCCAGGAGCGGATCGCATCCGCGATACCAGCGGTCGGATTTGATCGCGCTTGCGGGTCTTCAGGCCGATCCAGGGCATGGGTTGATAGGCCCTGAACTTGTAGGGCGAGAACCGTTGTGCCATGTATATCAGCCACTCACCGCTGCCGGACATGAGCGACGAGAGTCCGTTTTTGAAATGGAAGACAGCTTTCCTGAAAGGTCTCTTCAGTGTCTTGATGACGTCTCTGCGGGCGCCTTCACGCGGGAGCATGCTGTCAGCTTACCGGCAAAGCGGCGCGCAGGGCATCACGGTCCACCCACCAGTGGTCTCCGACGACGGCATCCAGCATGGCGGCGAGACGAGACAGCAGGGCATTGACGTCATTCAGTTCCAGGATTTCAATCCAGGTGTTGATCATTTCCGGGTCGTTTTCTATGCCACGATGCCGCTTGGCAACAGCTGCCAGCATCTGGCGGGTAAAGAAGGTCAGGCTCTCGTGTTCCTTGCCCTCGGTACGGATGTCGGCAATATAGTTGGCGGCCATGGCGGCGACAGCCGCGCCATCCGAGTCGTCCGGTGTTTCATCGACGATATGCTGCAGCAGGGCGATTGTCAGCTGGGCCGGCACCGGGTAGGTAACGGCTAGCCAGACACCATTACCCAGCGCTGCCAGTGATTCAGGCTGTTCGCACTGAAACAGGACATCACAGGTCTCGATGGCGTCTTGCCAGGCCTGCTGTTCGATAAAGTCGTCAAACAGTGTCCGCGCAGTATCCCAGGCCTCTTTTTTCTGCAGTAGCGCCAGCCGGGTCTCGGCGATATCCAGCTGCACCCGCGCCCTGTCCACCGGCGGGCAGTCATCCGGCAGCGCCTGCAGATGTGCCTCATGTTCTTTAAGCAATGCCTGCAGTGAAGGCCTGGATTCCGACAGGTCGATGCCGCTTTTATCGCCGATAACCATTTGCTCGGGGCTGCGTTCGTCTTTCATGGTTGCTCCGTTAGCCGCTGCGGGTGCCGGCCGTTTCCTGTTCGCCGCTTGCGACGACCTCGTGTATTTCAAATGTCATCGTATCCAGGTCGCCCAGTACCCAGGTTGCCACTGCCTTGATGCCGCCGACGGTACCGGGATTTACCAGCGGGGTGCTGTTGCCGGACATGTTCCTGATGGCGCGTATGGCGGCCGTGTGGTCATGGCCGCAGCACACCAGGTCCCAGTCGCCGGTGGTGGCCATGGCCTCGGCGTAGTGCGGGTAATGCACCATGAAGATCCGCCGGCCACCGAGTTCGATGCCCGCATCCTGGCCATAATAGGTTGTCTTGTTCGACAGCTTCGCCGAGATCAGGCCCATCATGTACAGGTCACCGGTATTGTTTCCATGGATGACGTGGGCGGGCAGGTTGAACGGTTTCAGCACTTCCAGCGTGCTCGGTGCCACCACGTCACCGCAGTGCAGGACCGCTTCGGCACCGGCTGCCTTTGCCTCACGGACAGCCGCCTCGAGTAACGGGCGATTGTCATGGCTGTCAGAAACGATGCAGATTTTCATTTGCTGTAATACATACCATTAACGACACTTGTAGGAGCGGATCGCATCCGCGATATTTTATTGCAGAGCGTTTATCGCGCTTGCGAAGCGCTCCTACAGGTCTCTTGCATTACAGCAACGGCACGATCAGCAGTGCCACGATGTTGATGATCTTGATCAACGGGTTAATGGCCGGGCCGGCAGTGTCCTTGTAGGGGTCGCCGACGGTGTCGCCGGTGACTGCCGCCTTGTGCGCATCGGAGCCCTTGCCGCCAAAGTTGCCGTCCTCGATATACTTCTTGGCATTGTCCCAGGCGCCACCACCGGTGGTCATGGAGATCGCCACGAACAGCCCGGTGACGATGGTACCGATCAGTACGCCGCCGAGGGCTTCGGCACCCAGGGTCAGGCCGACGACGACCGGCACGAGTACCGGTAACAGTGAGGGGATGATCATTTCCCGGATGGCCGCCTTGGTCAACATGTCCACGGCCCGGGAGTAGTCGGGTTTCTGGGTGTGATCCATGATGCCCGGCATTTCCCTGAACTGACGACGGACCTCGTTGACGATACCGCCGGCGGCACGACCCACGGCTTCCATGGCCATGGCACCAAACAGGAACGGTACCAGTCCGCCGAGCAGCAGACCGATCAGCACCATGTGATTATCCAGCGAAAAGTTCAGCACCGCGTCACTGTGTTTGGCGAGCGCGTGGGTGTAGTCGGCAAACAGCACCAGAGCGGCCAGTGCGGCAGAGCCGATGGCGTAACCCTTGGTGACGGCCTTGGTAGTGTTGCCCACGGCATCCAGCGGGTCGGTGATGTTGCGGATCTTCTCGTCCAGTTCGGCCATCTCGGCAATACCGCCGGCGTTGTCGGTGATGGGGCCGTAGGCGTCGAGGGCCACGATAATGCCGGCCATGGACAGCATGGAAGTGGCAGCAATGGCGATGCCGTAGATGCCAGCCAGCTCAAAGGCGCCCCAGATACTGGCGCAGATGACAAGGACAGGCAGGGCAGTGGACTTCATGGACACGCCCAGACCGGCAATGACGTTGGTGCCGTCACCCGTGGTGGACGCCTCGGCGATGTGGCGCACCGGCTTGAACTCGGTGCCGGTGTAGTACTCGGTAATGACCACCAGGGCCGCGGTCAGTGCCAGGCCGATCAGTGCACAGTAGTAGAGCATGCGGGAGCTGAGTTCAGCGCCGTCGAGCATGATCGTGTCACCCAGTACCCAGGTCGTGACCGGGTAGAAGGCGATGGCGGCAAGGACGCCGGCGACAATCAGGCCACGGTACAGGGCGTTCATGATCTTGCCGCCCTCTGAGGTTTTGACGAAGAAGGTACCAATGATGGAGGCGATAATGGAGACGCCGCCCAGTACCAGCGGATAGAGTGCCGCCGGGCCGGTGGCATCCAGCAGCAGGCTGCCCAGCAGCATGGTGGCGACCACAGTGACCGCGTAGGTCTCGAACAGGTCAGCGGCCATACCGGCACAGTCGCCGACGTTATCACCGACGTTGTCGGCAATCACGGCCGGGTTGCGCGGGTCGTCTTCCGGGATGCCGGCCTCGACCTTGCCGACAATGTCGGCGCCGACATCGGCGCCCTTGGTGAAGATGCCGCCACCAAGCCGGGCGAAGATGGAGATCAGGGAACCACCAAAGGCGAGGCCCACCAGCGGGTGAATCGGGTCATCGACACCCGTGGCCAGCAGCAGGCCGTAGAAACCGGCTACGCCGATCATACCCAGTCCAATCACCAGCATGCCGGTAATGGCGCCGCCGCGGAAGGCAATCTGCAGGGCGGCATTGATGCCGTCATGGGCTGCCTCGGCAGTGCGCACGTTAGAGCGCACCGAGATAATCATGCCGATGTAGCCAGTGAGCCCGGAAAAGATGGCGCCGACCGCAAAACCGGCGGCTGTGACCCAGTCAATGAAGTAGCCAACCAGCACGAATAACACGATACCCGCAATGCTGATGGTGGTGTACTGACGGTTGAGATAGGCTTTGGCGCCTTCCTGTATAGCTGCAGCGATTTCCTGCATGCGTTCGTTGCCGGTGGGCTTTGTCATGATCCATTTTGCGGACACGACGCCGTAGGCGATGGCGCCAAAGCCACAGGCCAGGGCAAAGATAAGTTCAGTCGACATGGTTATTCTCCTGTTTGAGGATCAATGGGGTCAGACTCGATTGATCCATTAGGGTGATTTAAATTCGGTGCCCGGCGTGAAGCCGAACAGGGTTTCAAGGTCAAATTCCCGGATGAAGCCGTCCACGGCGCTCTGCCCGTGTTCGCGTTGTACCTCCGCGAGGATGAGCTTTGCGCCGTTACGGTTATAGCCGCCGCCCATGTTTGCCTGGACGGACAGCAGTTCTCGGGCTTTTTCCAGGGTCATTCTTACCTGTTCCGGTTAGTGTAGGAGCGGATCGCATCCGCGAACAG
>CAMYIO010000145.1 GCA_947258515.1 uncultured Ectothiorhodospiraceae bacterium | reverse complement strand
GATCGCATCACACTCCCCTATCTGTCCGCTGGCCAGCGCCAGCACTACAAGATTGTCCAGGCGCAGATTGCTTATTCACAAAACCGGCCGGACCGGGTGCTGTCGCTATTGACGACGGTACCGGACGACAATGCACTGAAGGCAGACTACTACTGGTTACGCGCTGAAGCCTTGCAGCAAAACCGGGAATTCATTGCCAGTATCCATGACCGTATCGTGCTGGATCCCCTGCTGGTGGACCAGGACAAACGCCTGGCTAACCACATGGCGATCTGGACGGCGCTAACCAGCCTGACGGATGAAGAACTGCAGCAGCTGCGCAGTGCCCCACCCCCGGACGAACTCAGTGGCTGGATCGAGCTGGTGGAGCTCAGCCGCCTGTATTTACAGGAACCCGATATGCTGATCGATGTCATTCCGCACTGGGAGTCGCGCTACCCGGACCATCCTGCACGGGAGGCCTTTACGGCGAAGCTTGCCGGCGGCATGCGGATGGCCGGTCAACCCCCTCAACAACTGGCATTACTGCTCCCCTTGAGCGGCAAACTTGCACAACCGGCGGCAGCCATCAGGGACGGTGTCCTCGCGGCCTACTATGACACGCCGCAAGACACACTACGGCCAGCCATAAGAATTTATGATACCGGCGGGCATGCTGGCTCGATACTGGAAACCTACCGGCAGGCGGTCAATGAAGGCGCTCAGTTTGTTATTGGCCCACTGCGTAAAGCGGCCGTGCAACAGCTGGCATCACAACCCGTGCTGGCTGTGCCGGTGCTGACCCTGAACGCCATTGATGACGATACCCTCAATACCACCCTGTTCCAGTTTGGGCTGGCTCCCGAAGACGAAGCCCGTGAAGTCGCTCGCCGGGCCTGGCTGGATGGTCACCGCAAGGCCATTGCACTCATACCTGAAGGTTCATGGGGTGAGCGTATCTATGCGGCCTACCTGGAGGAATGGCAGACGCTTGGAGGCCGTGTACTGGAAGTTGGCTATTACAATGCCACTGAAACGGACCACGGTGCGGCCATTAGTGCGGTACTGAACCTGGACAGCAGCAAGGCGCGTCACCAGCAACTGGTCCGCATGGCAGGACAAACACTGGAGTTTGAACCACGCCGGCGCCAGGATGTGGATATGATTTTTATGCTGGCAACCCCCCGGCAGGCGCGCCTGATCAACCCGCAACTGAGTTTTTACCGGGCGTCACGATTGCCGGTGTATGCGACCTCACACGTGTATACGGGGTATCCGGACAGCTCGGTTGATGCCGATCTCAATAATGTCGCCTTCTGCGACATGCCCTGGATGCTTGATGGCAACGGTGCCCGTGCTTACCTGCAAGACAACATCAAGGAATACTGGCCGACCAGTGCTGCGCGGTATGGACGCTTCCACGCGCTGGGTATTGACGCATGGCGCGTAATTCCCTATATCGATCAGCTGGAAAACAGCCTGATGGGCACCTACCAGGGTGTTACCGGTAATCTGACGATCGATGCCAATCACCAGATACACCGTAGTCTGGACTGGGCACATTTTAAGCAAGGTCTGCCGAGCCGCCTGCCGTCCCGGATGGAGGTCATGGAACCTGCGCTGGCTGGTATCCCCTGAGGGTGGGCGAATAAAGGTACAATACTGTAATGACGTTATTTAATATGTTTCTGCTACCCTGCTAACTAGAGCACTAAGTGTAGGAGCGGATCGTATCCGCGATTCCAGTTGTTGTTCCAATCGCGCTTGCGAAGCGCTCCTACGAAACGAAATATCATCAGGGTAATCATATTTTTGACTGGTTAATAAACGGATATTATGAAAACCATGAAAACACCACTTTTAAAGCTATTGTTATTACTTGGCGCGATCTCTGCGCTGTCTGCCTGTGACAATAACGCATTCCCGGAGCCTGACGAGGTACTGAGCGACTACCTCACTGCCGTCTACACGGGACAAAATGAGGTGGCTTACGAGTTTGTGTCTTCCGATGACAAGTCCGTCAAGAGTCTGAAAGACTATCTGGCCGAAAATAAAAACCGTGCCGATCCCGTGGCAAAAGTGTTCGTGGATGAGTTCGAAGTCAGGATAGTTTCTCAAAACCAGAGTGACAGCAATGCGGCCATCAAGGCATCCATCATACTCCCGGACCTCGATGGCATGCTCAAGGGGCTTAAACAGGCATCCGGCAAACCCGCTGATGAGAAGATCGATCCAAAGATCGCGGCACAAATGCTGAAGAAACAATACGAGGATCTCGATATCCCGACGGTCTATAAAAATGAATCCTTTCAGCTGGTCAATGAAATGGGTGCCTGGAAGGTCCATTTAAACTGGCAAGCGGAACTTCTGCAGAAAGCAAGGGAAGAACAAATTGCCCGTCTGCTGGCGGATGCCAGGGAGTTGCGTAAATCCGACAGCGGCCTTCAGGCAGCCATAGAAAAGTATAAAGAAGTGCTCGAACTCGATAGCAATATGGCCATCGCCATTTATGGTATCAAGGACGCCGAGCAAGAGATTAAAGAATATAAATTAAAGCAGGAATACATCAAGAGCGTAGCGCTCTATGATCTGGAGGCAAAGTTCTACACGACCTTTTCCAAAAACAAGGTGCCGGGTGTAAAATTCAAGATAAAGAATAACGGCGATCGTCTGCTTCGTGAGGTGGAAGTTACCGTCTATTTCAAGAATGCCAGCGGAACGGTGATCGCAGAGGAACGATATCGTCCGGTGCTGGGCATGAAGAAATCCTACAGTGGTGACCAGGTTATCCTGAAGAAAAACTACATCTGGCAAATGGAGGAAGGCAATTTCTACAAGGCAGATGCGGTGCCAACCGAATGGAAGGAAGGCGCAGTTGAGGCAAAGGTCACCAATATTAAATTTGCAGAATAGTCAGTCGCCTATTCCTCATCGCTATTTTCCCAGTACTTGGCCATCAGGAACCAGAAAACGGTGCCGTAACTGATTGTAGCGATCAGTATGGCTAGCAGCCGCTCACCCGCGACAAGATCCGTGCAGGTGAGACTCTCCGTGAGTAGTGACACCGAGACGACGACCAGCAATGCGCCCAGCCAGCAGGACCACAGTTTCCAGTGAATGATCCAGCGTAACAGGTAGAAAACAGGCAAGCCTATAATAAACATCATGGCGGCGGCCGGCGCCATCGCGATCAGGCACTGGGAAAATCCGACAAATCCCTCGCTGACGCGCGTGAGTGAGTCAATATTCTGAAACAGGTAGGCGCCCCTGAAGACGGCAGCCACAAAAAACACGGCGGCCACCGGGCCGAGAAAGAATGCACTGTACTTCTTTAGTGAATATAACATTATAAATCAGTACCTTATGAGTTTTTGCCGGCCGGGTTGTCTTGCTTAACTTCGTAATTAAATTATAACTCTTTTCTGCCGGGAAGCCGCTGATTAATCCGCGACCCTGAGACGCATACCGCGTTTCGGCTGTGGCGGTGGCTGGGGCTGGGGCATTATGGGTAAGTGGCCATAGGCCGGTAGTATGCAGCGGCCGTCGTTAGTGTAATAGAACCCGTGACGCTCACACTGAAACTGGTCAGCCCGGTTGCGCTCGGGAGTTTTACGCCTGGCTCTTATAAGGATTGTCCTTGTTTCCCGGGCTTTCTTTTCGCGGCGAGATTCTTTTTCAGCAAGCTTCCCTGTAGCGTCGGCTCCAGGCTCTACCACTGCAGATCGTTCCGGATTGAAGTCGCTGCCGGCACTGGTTGCAAAACCCGATTCCAGCGGGTCTTCAAGCGTTGTCTTGCCTTCCGGGGTGACAGTATAGAAACCCGTCATGGCAGGGCTGGAAGTGTCCGGCTGTTGCAATTCAGTGATGTCATAAATTTCTGCCTGTATGAGGGGGCTGTACATGTTAAGCAGCACAGCGACCAGTGGGCAACTGTAAGATTTTACAGTACGAAACATCATGATGTTACATCGTGCTGTTCCCTGTCATGTCTGTGTGCCCTGGCGCTGGCGCGACGTCTGCTCCATAGCCAGATGCCACTGATGGCCAGCAGCAGGAACAGGATGGCGGCTGCATCAACCAGCAAGACACCGGCATTACCGAGTAGTCGTCCACTGTGCAGATCCAGCACTACACGTTCCAGTGGCAGTCCATTCCCGCGATAACTTGCCTGTAAGTCCTGCACCCGTTCGGGTGGTGTGTCAGATTCCATGGACCATGTTGCCTCGGGCGTGTCTGTTTCGCTCCACTCCAGCAGGTTCTCGTCAGTCAGGTAGACACCGTGTGCGGCCTTGATCGCGATCGCACCGTCCGTGGTAATGCCGATGGCCTTGATACCCGCCGGAACACCCGCGGCACTGCCAAGGCTTTCGATCCTTTCTCCATCCCGGGTCAACAGGGTCAACTGCTCAGGACTTGCGACGATAATCAGGTCCTGGTAAGCAATGGCTCCGACCAGTGGCGCCGGGACGTCATCAAGTATTTCGCTATCACGAAATACGCGTTCGTTCACTGCGGTAAAAAGAGCCGGGCCTGCAGAATAACTGCCGAGATAATCAGGTGCATGTATGCCGTACCAGTCAAGCAACAGTTCTGACTGGACATGCGTCGAATCCATCTGCAGTGATTCGGTATGATTCAGGGCCAGGCCCGTCACTGATAAAACAATGACGAACAGCGCGGCGCTCAGGCCAATATAGCGGTGCCAGATATACAGTGAGCGCAGCAGTTTGGCGCGTGGCCTGGATTTAGGGTGTCGTGTCATCGGGCAGATGTGTCTGACTGTGCAGATAGAGGGCCAGTCGTGCCAGCTTTTTCAGGGCGCGGACTGACAGTGTGGCTCCGGAAATCCCGTCTATTGTGCGGTTCAGCTCTTTGTCATCGGTGAGTCTGATGCCGGTAAACTGGTCCGTAAAAAAAGGATAGCGGACTTCCCAGCCACGGCTTTCCCGAAAGGCCAGCACCCGGATTATCTGGAGTTCATCGTCATTGACCACCACGCCGACGGTAATGGGTTTGACCTTGCCGATCTCCTCCAGTATCCAGGCAGTACGCGCGCCCTTGGCCCAGTAGCGTATGCGCAATCCCGGGTATGGATGACCGAGGATTTCACGGGCGCTGTCCTTGATGTCCCCCTTGAGCCAGATGACCCCGGGTTCGGGTGTGATGCCGTCGAATGCCTCCAGCAGAAATTCCTCCGGGCTCTGGTAGGCGTCATCAGCTAACGC
>CAMYIO010000144.1 GCA_947258515.1 uncultured Ectothiorhodospiraceae bacterium | reverse complement strand
GGGAATGTCGCATTGTGGCCGAACTCCCCCGTACATGGCAGCGCCAAGGGTCGGCTATGACCCAGCTGGGAATGGCAAGTTACTGCCCTAACTCGGACCTAGCAGACTGAATCCAAATAAGATTTCGCTAAAGGACAGGGCCCTTATAAGACCTCCATACCGCAGGCATGAAGAGGGCCAGGCAACTGTTTTGCCTATCAGAAGCCTCTCCCAATACTTATTTAGTTGTATCTGTTTATAGCGAAAAGGATTCCGCACGAAAAGCTATCTTTCATTATGAAGATCCTCATGCACGTCGGTGGATTTTGCTTTAAGCTCAACTGGCAGGGAGGTTCCAAATGTGGATCCTCTGTTCATACATAGAGGTTAACTTAGATGAAGAAGACAGCACGACAATTAGTAAAGAATTCTGTGCGCAGTATGCCCGCAATGGCGCTATCCCTGATTATTGGATTGGGGACGTCCGCGGGAGTGAGCGCCGATGAGGCAGATGCCAAGCGACTGCTCAAGGCCATGTCCGATTACCTGGCGGCGCAGAAGGCGCTCTCCTTCGAATACGATGCCACCCTCGAGGTCGTCACAAAGGAAGAACAAAAACTCGCACTTGTGAGTTCAGGCGATGTCAGCCTGAGCCGACCAGACAAGATCCTCGTTACGCGCGCCGGCGGGTTCGCGGATGTCGAGATGTCCTTTGACGGAAAAACGCTGACCATTCTGGGCAAGAACCTGAACATCTATGCGCAGCAGGATATGCCTGGCACGCTTAATCACCTTGTCGATGAATTAAGGTTCAAGCATAACAGGCCACTCCCTGCCGCAGATTTGCTGCTGTCAGATTCCTACGATGCGCTGATGCATGATGTCGTCGACGTAAATGACCTTGGCAGCGGTGTGGTCGGTGGCGTTGAATGCGATTACCTCGCTTTTCGGACAGAAGAAGTCGATTGGCAGATCTGGATCGCACAGGGGGAACGCCCCTATCCTTGCCGGTATACCATTACCACCAAGCTCCTAGCAGGTGGACCGCAATACACCATTCAGATCAGGGACTGGAAGACGGGAGATGAGGTCGCAGCCACAGATTTCAGCTTCAAAAACACGACGGACGCCAAAAAGGTTGATCTGAAGAATCTTGAAGGTACAGGTGACTTGCCGGAACATTTCAGAATGGGAGAATCTAAATGAGCATATCGAAGCGAATGGGTATTTTAGTGATTGCCGGAACCATCGTGGTTTGCGGATCTGAAATTGGGGAGCGGTATTCAGTCCCCGGGTTTCAAAGTGTGATCCGTGCGGTAGGCGTCTATAACTGTTAGTTTTACCGGCGTCATTAAGATCGGGGACCAGAACCAACGGCCACAATGATCAGCTCCATGTAGGCGTAAAAATAACATTGTAAAACATTTAGAGACGGCTTCTTCTGGAGCCGTTTTCGTATGGATTAAAGGTCTTCTTTTTACTCATTCGGGACACTCGTGCCGAGACAAAAATAGCCATAATCCGCCAAGCTCGTACTCACGCTTTTTACCTCACGGCGGTGGTCGTGATATTGAGCCTGATCGGCGCTATTTTAGCGTTTATCGTCATTCCAGTGACGACAGCTGCTACCTGAGCTGACAAGCCGAGACAAAGCGAAGAGTTTCAACGCCACTGCCAATTTGTACCGTTTGACTGAAACTACCAAGGCCATAGGATTGAGCCTCACCGTTACTTGGGAAAGGTATTTACGGAATTGCCCACGGCAAATTGTCATGGGAAGATAGAGGTCCTGCTGCCGGACAACATGGGCCAGGACGTGCGCTTGCTCCTAACCATAGTTTCTGATGGGGTCTATGTCTCATGCTTGTGGAGAATAAGGTGATAAAAAAAATCAGGTTTTGTGCTATCCAGTTGGCAATAATAGTTTCGCTACTCTCAATTTCCAATATGCTGCGAGCCGATAATGCTGATGGAAGTGTTCTTCCCCGACCTCCAAAACCCTTCGAAGGACGTCTCGAACCCATAGAGCGGGAATCCACTGCGGTTTATCCCACAGTGGTAAAAGCGCCCGAGGGCGCACCCAATATCCTTCTGGTCATGACTGATGATGTGGGTTTTGCGTCGGCTAGTACGTTTGGTGGTTCAATTCCTACCCCGAATCTGGATAAATTGGCGGAGGAAGGTCTTCGGTACAACCAATTCCACACCACGGGAGTTTGTTCTCCGACGCGTGCGGCACTTTTGACCGGTCGGAACCATCACGCAGTAGGCACTGCAACAGTGAGTGAGCTTTCATCGCCTTACCCGGGCTATACCGCGCGGATTCCACGCAGCGCAGCCACTGTCGCACGTATCCTCCGAGATAACGGTTACAACACAGCGATGTTTGGTAAGGATCACAATGTGCCGGGGGCGCAGCGATCACCGGCAGGCCCTTTCGATCAGTGGCCCACGGGTCGCGGTTTTGAGTACTTTTATGGTTTTATTCCCGGGACGAATCAATGGCAACCCTCGCTGTACAAGGGAATATCACCGGTGGATGGTTCCAATCGACCCAAGGACTATATTCTCGATAAAGATCTGGCTGACCAAACCATAGAATGGATCCATAACCAAAAAGCAGCCGCGCCGGACAAGCCTTTCTTTATCTACTTCGCACCCGGATCTGCGCATGCGCCTCACCAGGCACCTAAAGACTGGATCGCTAAATTTCGCGGTAAGTTTGATCATGGATGGGACCGTGAGCGGGAAATTATTCTCTCTAGACAGAAAGCGATGGGTATTGTGCCGGAGAATACCGTTTTGGCGCCTAGACCCCAGCAGATAGCGGCATGGGATAGTCTGTCTGACATTGAGAAAAAAGTGTATGCGAGTTTTATGGAAGTCTACGCTGCCATGCTCGCCTATCAGGATGCACAGTTTGGTCGCTTGATTGATGAACTGGAGCGTATGGGCATTGCGGACGATACGCTGGTGGTGTTCCTCGAGGGGGACAATGGTTCCAGCGGCGAGGGGGGGCATACGGGGTCACTGAACTCACTTGCCCATATCACCTCACCCGAAGGGGGACACAAAATGGATCTGGAGTGGCTTGAACGTAATCTGGATATTCTGGGTGGTCCAGATACCTATCAGGACTATTCCGTTGGTTGGGCCTATGCCACCAATACGCCCTTTCCATGGGTCAAACAGCTGGCTTCGCACCTTGGCGGGGTGCGCAACGGGCTTGTCATTTCCTGGCCACACCGGATCAAGCAGTCCGGTGAGTTGAGAAGCCAATACCATCATGTTATCGACATCATGCCAACCTTACTCGATGCTGCCCAGGTGCAAGCGCCGACGTTGGTGGATGGTGTCGCGCAACAGCGTATTGATGGGAAGAGTATGGTCTATAGTTTTGATGCGAGAGATATGCCGTCGGTGCGCCGCACCCAGTATTACGAATTATATGGTAACCGGGGTATCTACCACGATGGCTGGCTGGCCAATACCACACCGCGCAAGATGCCGTGGAATATTTCGCGGGCCGGGGCTGGGAGCGACACCACGACGTATTCCTGGGAACTTTACGATCTGCGATCAGACTTTAGTCAGTCGCATAATCTCGCGACCGAACGACCAGAGCGTTTGAAAGAAATGCAGGCGATCTTTGATGCAGAAGCGCGAGCGAACAATGTGTATCCAATCCACGATAGCGGTGGTATGGAACGGGCAATGAGGATGGCGCGTGTAGCGGGTGAATTCGGCGCGTTCAAATCCCGGTATGTTTACTGGGGCCGGAACATCCAGATGGGAATGATGTCTATGCCGCCTCTTTTCAGAATGCCGTTCAGCATTGAGGCGGAGATTCACGTTCCCGAACAGGGTGGCAGCGGCGTTATTGTCGCCGCTGGCAGCTACTTTGGTGGCTGGAGCTTCTATCTCCACGACGGAAAGCCAGTGGCTTACGCGGCGGCTTCGCCTTTACTCTTGCCTAACATGCAATCTCGCGTTGAAGGTCCAGCGCCATTGTCAGCCGGCGCACACAGGTTGCGATTTGATTTCGATATGGCCGGTGAGGGCGGCACCATGACGATTTCGGTGGATGGAGAACAAGTGGAGATCGGCCAAATTGCCAAACGTCCGATCAGATTGGCTGGCAGTGGAGAAACCTTTGATACGGGTCGTGATACTAACACGCCAGTCTCTCGCGATTATGAACTCGAAGGGGTTTTCAATGGTGAGATCAAAAAGATCCAGGTGAATGTAAAACCCCCGAAACGTAAGTGACAATAGCGTGTTGAATTGCATCCAAAAGATCCATACAACCGATTTGGTGTTACTTCTGATCCGTATAGCTCGAGTTGTCGAACGTATGCTTTTGCGGCCTCAGGTTATCATCCTCTCCGAGGAGATTTTCGATCTGGCCTTACGGCCGCTTGTGGCCGAACCTTCCCGTACCCAGCTGGGCTTGAAAATAACTCCGTACCGGCCACGAACGGCAAGTTACTGGCTTAACCCGGAACTACACGCAATTCTTATATAAGCACACGCTGTAGGACAGTGTGCGACCCAAAGCGGAAGTTCAGAATTTTTGGCTTAAAGGTCATAAGCCTACTGAAAAGAACATGTGGTAGCTACATTTAGCCAGGCAGCCAACCATCAAATATCCGTTTGGTTCCTCGTATTTTCGGTTCCGGTATACTTATTCATCCTTGTATGCTGGAAGGTCGCGTAGGGTTTATGTTGGCAGCGTTTAGCGTTAGCCAGGATCCGTACTGGGAGAAGCGCGAGAGATCGAGTGCTGCGCTTGCGCTCCTGTTAAATACCAGGCATACAGAATAGTCCGGTTTATATAATTAAAAACCAATGTGAGATTTAAACTATGTTTACAACAATGAAAATATTGCTTCGACCGCTATTTTTCTTCCTCTTTATCTTTTGTGTCAATGCCCATGCGGATGTTCTAGAGGATATTCTGGACAGGGGAACAGTTCGTGTTGGTGTGTCGCTATTTGAGCCATGGACAATGCAGAATGATGCCGGTCAACTGTCCGGGTTTGAAATAGAAGTGGCAGACAAGCTTGCCAGCGACATGGGAGTCAAGCCGGAATATAAGATCTACAAATGGGAGGAGATCATACCCGCTCTCATGAAAGGTCAGATCGACATCATTGCAGGAGGCATGGCCATTACCCCCGAGCGGGCACTCAAGATCAACTTCTCTCAGCCCTACGCTGATTCGGGTATCTCGCTCGTTGCCAACAAGAGCAAGACAAAGGGCATACAAAAGCTGGAGGAACTTAACCATGAAAGCATCAGCGTTGCAGTAGTTTCCAAGACAGTTTCCAACGAACTGGCCTCGCGCCTGTTTAACAAGAGCACCCTGAAGGTGTTTGATACAGCAGAACAAGTGGAAAAGGCTATCCTCGATGGCGACGTCCACATCTGGCTCGCTTCCATACCTCAGCCGCAATTCCTTGTACTGCGGCATCCAGAAAAGGTGGATTTACCGCTAGCCAAACCGGTGCTTTCTTATAAGGCAGGATTCGGCGTCAGGAAGGGGGAACAGGAATGGCTGAATTACCTTAGCGCATGGGTGACCGCGCGGCAGGCGGATCAATGGCTGTCCGCGACCCATAGATACTGGTTCCAATCCCTGCGTTGGAGAACGGGGTCCGGGAAATGACTGTGTTTGTCGCCCCAACAGCTGATGCAAGTGAAGGAAGTCGCTGGCGAATCGGGTTAGTTGCAATGATGCTATCGTTCATTGCAACGGCAGAGAATAGCGGAAGAATCACTCTGTCCCCTACCTTTGATGATCGACTGACGGATGAGATCTACGACAGCGGAAGAGGATGGCGCATGCAGCCAGCATACCAGGACGAGTGGCGTCCGGAAAAACCTCAGCAAAAAAGTCGTATTGATTTCGGTTACGATTCAACCTATGAAGCACTCAGGTTGAGGGATGATGCTCAAAGCAGGGTTACCACCCAGAAACTCCCGGATCCCAAGCCGGCCGCACAGTTCAGATTCGGATTCTAGCCTGATTCCCCCTTGCGCGGGCCTGGTGGCTTCCTTTGGTATACAACGGAAATACACACATAGTGACCCCGCCAAATCTATCAGAGTGCTTACAATTCGCTGTCTTCAGGTGATGACTATTGGGCAGGAGTTGGCCGGTTTATGAAGCATAGGAGTCCCGCATCTGCGGGTTTCTTTACTAAGGCCTATGTCCGTTGTTGGCCGGTAGTACCCCTTGCCGGCCAAGTAACGAGCCGGTGCTCAAGGGTCAGTGAACGGCAACTCTGTACTGTAGTCGGACATTGGTGGCCGGGTTAGGATAGGCATTTATCGACCGACCCATGCCTGACATTCGTCATTTCTGACGAAACATCGTAAATTCTAATGGTGACAAAGTGGCTGGCCATTGGCCTGGATTCTGCACTATCCACTCCTGTCTTGAAGTTTGCTGAGTGCGTTCGAGGAGAGCAACCTCGATAACCGCTGATCAATGCCCGGTTACCTGCTAACGAATTGCAG
>CAMYIO010000143.1 GCA_947258515.1 uncultured Ectothiorhodospiraceae bacterium | reverse complement strand
AGCAGCAGGCGGATATATAGTTTTCGGTGCATGTGCTGATATTCCTCCGGCCGCTATCGACCGCCCTGCAGTTCGCCGAGACGCAGCACGCTCTTTTCAACCCAGGGGTCCCGCTGATCGCCAGCAGCTCGCCGAGCATTCGTCATATATATTTCAATAGCCTGTGATTCGAAAGGTGCGGCCTGTTCTGCCAGCAGTAAATCATATTCTTCCAGTTCCTCTGCCGTCAGACTAAGCGGGCGCTCGGATGTCAGCAGTGCGTGGCCCAGTTCGTCGTACATGCGTGCAATTTGATGGGTGGCCGCCGTGGTAACCGGACTAACACCATAGTCGATGGCCGCCTCGAAGGCCTGTAGCGCCCGCTTCATGGTCTGTAACTTGCGGGCGAGGCTGTCCTGCAATGGATTGACCAGCTGAATCCGGCGATATGCTGCGAGCCGGTATTCAGCCAGTTCAAGTGCAGCCTCGGCGGCAGACACGCGCGTCCGCGGAGTACCTGCCGCTTGATCAAGCTTGATGATCTCCTCAAGCCAGTGCTGCCGGCGACTGCCCTTGCCGTTGTCTGCTTCAAGACCGGCAAGCTGTTGCATCACCTCAACGGCGGCATCAGCGGGCTCCGGAAACTGTTCAAGGTACAGTTCTCGGGTGCTGATGGCTTGCCGGACTGCACCTGTGCCTGCATAAATATCAGCCGCACGCAGCAATGCCTCGCGCTGCAATGTCTCTGCCTGTTGCCGGTCCTGTCCGAGACGCAGGTATTCTGCCGCAGCCTGGCTGCTGTGACCGCTACGGTCATGGGCATAGGCCAGCTTCCGGGTGGCCTCGGCCTGCAAAGGGTCATCCGGAAAGTCACTGCGGAACTGTTCCAGCATCGCGATCGCTTCTGTCCAAGAGGCCTCAGCCAACAGGGCGGTGGCAGCATCGTAGAGTGCCTTCGAACGAAGGGACGCAGTGGGTGCAAGCAGTGCAGCCTGCTGGTACAACACCGCCGCGGTACGATTATCGCCCGACATCAACGCCTGCTCTGCCTGCTTGTAGGTGGCCGTTGCCTGCCCTGCCTGCAAGGCAGGCCGTCGCGGATCATCCTGGCTGGCAAGCTGCAGGGCCTCGCGGTAGGCGTCGGCTGCCGCCGGGTAATCCTCCAGACCATAGTATGCCTGTGCCTGTATGGACCAGGCTACCTGCCTGAGTGCAGATGGTGCGGCTACTGCCGCAGCCAGTACACGTCCGCTGACCTGAAGTGCCGTGTCGAAGCGTTGCTGATCAAGCAGTGCCGTACCGGCCCGTGCCAGCAGATCCGGAGACGCCCCATGATCCGGATAGCTGTCGACAAAGCTGATTGCGCCTGCCGTTGCACGTTCTGCAACGGCGGCCCTGTCCGGGACATTGTCGCGCTGCAGGAGTCTATCACTGGCACGCAGCGCACCCAGTGCGGCATCCGTGGTGCGTGAATGATCGCCGCGTGACGAGGCTGTACGCTCATATTCATTAATGGCCTGCCGGTAGCTGCCCTCTTCATACAGCAGTTCAGCCAGCTGGTAATTCATCTCCGCAGCGGCCGCTGCATCCCCGAAGGCGGCCAGGTATTCCCGATACCAGCGCTCTGCCGCACGATAATCACTTGCATTATGTGTCTTGCGCGCCTGCTCATGGCTAAGGTGAGCCAGTGCCTGCAGGCTGGACTGCAGCTGCTGCTGCACATCCGGAAAGTCATGTAGCGCATGCACCGTCCAGAAATCACTGCCTGTGCCATAGTCATGCACAAACACCGTTTCCGTTTCAACCACGCGCTGCCGGAAACCTGCTTGCCGATACAGGTTGATCGCTCGTGCAATCAGGCCAGGTGCCTCAGTTCCAAGTGGATCACGTTGTGCCAGGGCCAACCAGGTCCTGGCCGCCTCGTTTACCTGATCCTGCTCGACATAGAAGTCAGCAAGATCCAGATAGACAGGGTCTGTATAGCTGCGGCTGCCGTTGTGCCTGAAAAAACTGTCCACCGAATCCACGCCATCCAGCAGCGAGAAACTCATACTGATGACACGGAACACATCAGCTGCCTGCTCCTGGTCAGGCAGGGACAGTTGAGCCAGCTGCGTGTCGAAATCTGCTCCGGGTGGTATTTTCCGGTCCAGGTAGGTAAACAGCACCGGCAACACCTCCCTGTAACGTTCCTGCTTGAATAAACTCCAGCCAAGCTTGTAAAGCGCCTCCTCATAGGCCGGCACAGTCGCACCCAGATCAACCACGCCCTGGTAGGAATGCCCCGCTTCAAGGTAGTCGCCCTGCCCGAACAAGAATTCTCCCCGCCGGAACCGGGTATCAGCTGAGAGCCGCGTGTTAGTGCCCGGCTGTTGCTCCAGCAGACGATCGATAACAGCCAACGCCTGCTGCGGTTTGCCGCTTTCCTCGTAGGCTCTTGACAGCTGATACAGGAGGTCGATCGTGTTCGGCCCGTCCGGGTGTTTGTTCAGCAGGTATTCATAGCGGCTGATAGCATCAGCATAAGCCTGCAGGGCTGCCGCATCCATTTGCGCTGCACCGTTCCCGCTCGTGACCGCCGTCAGCTGTATATCTGCTGCCTCTTCAACCAGCAGGTCGGCGAGCCGCCGATTGATCCTGTCATGCTCGGGTCCATCCGGGTAATTCGCAAGATAGTCACGATAGGCAGCAATCGCCTTCTCCCGGCCCTCGCTTGCTGACAGGGCGGATGCAGCCTGATCCGGTATTGTATTCGCAGTTGACGTGTCGGGTGTATCCAGATCGGGTTGAGTGGCACAGGCTGCCATTAACAGGCAGGTCAGCGGTACGGCCAGTCTGTGGCCGGTTCTAGCGTTCACTGCTCTGGTCATAAGTCTTCGCAAGTTCCAGGCTTGCCTGTTCAAGCAGGTCTTCCAGCAAATACTGGCGGCGATCCAGTTCATCCAGTGCCAGTGCCCGCGTATAATTTTCATAGAGGGTAATGGCATTTTCAATGCGTTTGCGCAGCTGCAGAATGCGTGCACGCAGTGCCGCGATGCGTTCCTCAAGCCCGGCAATCCCCTCAGTCGGGTCGAACGACTCACCCAGTTGTACCATCCGGCTGGTCGCACTGTTGAGTGCAGCCGCCAGCTCGCGCAAGGCCTCCCCGACCGGCACTGCACCCGGATTGAACCCGGCATCATCCCCCGGAGCGGGAATCAATCGATTCAACGGGTACGCATGGCGCTCACCGGGTCGCGAACGTTTACCCAGGACCCTGTCCGGATAGGCATAATCTTCCTCACCCCCCGGCAAGCGAAAGGGACCGGTTTCCGGCAACCACAGGATCTCGGTGTCGAGCAGTTCGCTCACCTCAGCTCCCGGCAGATCCTTTATGAATTCGGATTCCAGGGGAAGACCGGAAATATCGGAGTCAGGCAGTCCCGTGAAGCCGGGATCCGGCAAGGGTTCAAGCGCCTGGTCTGCAGGTAGTTCAATCTCCGGCAGCAACGGAATCCCGGGAGCCGGATAGTCTGTTGCCGCCCCTTCCCGGTACCCCCATTGCTGTTGCCATTCAGGATCACCGAGCTGCCTGGAAAATCCCTGTTGCTGGCTTGCCGGGCGATTAACGGATGCAGACCCGGCAGACTCCCGGGTCGCAGGCGCGGGCGGTGACGAGACGCCGGACCGGACAGCTATTTCACCGGCCGGTGCGACGGCCTTTGCCAGCAAGTCAACGTTGTGCAGCCCCTTGTCAACATTATGCAACATGGCCTGCAATTCATTATGACCCTGTAACATTTCCTGGAAGTTTCTGGTTGCAAGCAACGGTCCGAAATAACGGGTCTGCCCGTCGCCGGTCTGCCCGGCAGGGCCATGCCCGGAACCGGTAGCGCTTTGCAGCAACAAGGACACGGCAGTGCCCTGTTGCACGGATTCCCTGGCAGCATGCAAGCTTTTCAACTCGCTACTATAGGCCGTCATCGCCACTTCGTAATCCCGGGTCGCCATTTGCAAAGCATCCAGTTCTCGGTGCACGGCGGGGACCACAAGAAGCGTCTCCAGTACTGCCGGATCGGTGGGTGAACGACCGCGCAGTTCCATCCACGAAACCAGTGCGGATTCACGGCGTCCCTGTTTGTGTGCGATCCAGCCCAGTGCCAGCAATGCCCGGTTCGAAAACGGGCCCTGTGGCCGAACCGCCTGCAGCTGTTCCCGGGCCATCTCATAATCATCCTGCCTGGCAAAAGCATAACCCAGTGACAGGTGCGCCTTGTCCCTGAGCGCAAGCAGTTCTTCTCCTTCAGCCGGCATGTCCAGCACCCTTTCAAGTGCCGGGACAGCCTGTACCGGATCGCCCGCACGCACCAGCGCGATACCACGATTGTAGTGAGCATAGGCCGCCAGCGCGGGCGCACCCTGCCAGTGTTCCAGCTCCCGTGCTGCCTCACGGTTTCTATTCAGGGACATCAATACCGTGGCACGCAGCAACTGGTAGTCGCCGGCAATGTCTGCGGGTATATCACCCTGAACATGCTCCAGTGCTTCCGCCGCGGCTTCTTGATAACCCTTGTGAAAAAATGTCCTGGCCAGCTCGTACCAGGCACGGTTCCTGACGGCTTCCGGTACGCCCTCACCGAGCAGCGCATGGAGATCAAACCCGGCCTCGACATGCAAGCCGTAAGCAAGTTTCATTCTTGCCAGCAACAACCGGGTATCGTCGGACGACGGCGGCAACAAGCCCTGCTCTTCGGCCAGTTGCAAACGCGTAATTGCCGACAGAAAGTCTTGCTGATGCGAATGGAACAGGGCCTCGCCGTAGAGCAACTGCTGCAGGCGCTGCTCGGCATCCGGCTCCACAGCAACAGCCGGCAATGTCATAGCGGTAACTGCAAACAATAACCACCTCAGGGTGCCACGCATTTTTCCAACCGACTGATATCGCATGAGCACTACCACTCGCGAACAGTCAGTCCCGGATTTTGCATATTCTTACCCGGCCCAAGCTGCAGTTCCAGATACTTGCGCCCGGGTAGCTTGGTAATCGTGACGCTACGCTGCTGGTGAAAGGCCCGGTTGCCTGCCTGTTTCCCGCTAACGGATACATCCAGCACATGTTCACCGTCACTGAGCCTGCCGGCGTACAAACGGTGTACTCCACCCTCCTGCAAGGCTGCACGCTCACTGCCAGTATAGCTATGATGGCCTTATACTGTCCGGGTTGAGAGCGCTGTTATTCGCGACCGAAACCAGGACGACCAGTTGCTGGCCATGGGGATACAGCGACAATTCCTCGAGCAACAGGATATCCCGGTTGATCTCCAGGATCTCCTCCTTGATAGCCTGTATCTCGCCATCGAGTTCGATATAGCGCTCACGGGTATCGCGAGGCTCGCCCTCCAGCGGCGCAGTACCGGCGCCACTTAGCAATACACATGACACACAGACGGTGAACAGCAGCCTGACAAACTGCCAACATCGTTTTGAGCGAGAAAGGTGCGTCATCAGGAAAACCGGCTGCACAGTCCAGGCTATACACATAACCTGCAGGACAGCATTTGTTTTGGTCTGCTTCACTATAAATCTAGCCCCCCGGTCAGGGGGTGTCAATAAACAGCCGGGCGGGCCTGGCCGGGTGCAACCTTGTAACCACTATGGCAATTCATACGCAGACGGGCAACTGTCATATAAACTAGGCTCACCCCATGAGATAAGTGACAATTGTGAAACAAGAACGAAGCGGAGAGGCGTTAGATTTTTATGGATAGGTACAGAGCAAGTATCATTGCATTACTGGTTGCAGGGCTGCTCAATGGCTGTACTGCACTGGTAGTGGGCGGTGCAACCGCTACCGCAGGTGGATACTATGTCGTAAAGGACGAACGCACCGCTGGAGAAATTTATGACGATGCCAGTATCACTGCTTCAATCAATACTGAATTTTTCAAGGATGACCTGGTTAGCCCCATCGCTATCAATGTGGACACGGTCAATGGTGTGGTGACCCTGAAGGGCACGGTAGATAGCCCGGCGGCGGCAAGGCGTGCCTATGACCTGGCGTATGGTGTTGAGGGCGTCACCCTGGTGATTTCAAACCTCACCATACAGTCAGAGCCGATGACACCCTGGGGACCGGTTACTAAATAACTTTCATGCGGACGCAAATTGACTGCCAACCAGTGATATCACGGGGCAATCTCGCAGAACCCGTCAACTGGGCGCACCACCTCGACCGAG
>CAMYIO010000142.1 GCA_947258515.1 uncultured Ectothiorhodospiraceae bacterium | reverse complement strand
CGGAGTGATGGTACGGCTATTGAGGCACCGCCAGACGAAAGGGGCGGCAACAGATAGGCTGCACCTTAGGCCACCGCGCCACATCCTTACTCTACCGGTTCCTGTCTTCGTCGTTCACGGCAACGATCAATGAGAGGCATGCCGTTAACGGCAAGTTACCGGCCGAACCCGGAAGTAGATGAAATTCTTATTATAAGATTCCACTAATCGGCAGGAGTCGCCCCGAAGTTGCCATTCCCAGTATTTCTGGGGACGGCAAGAACGTACTGTAAACAGTCGTTCTCAAGCCGGGCTCTGGTCAGAAACCTTCGACCCAAAACATACTTTTAGTAATCACTGGGTAAATGTCAGTTATGATTGCTAACACCTGCCTACTGAAGACGGACGCTAAATCAATATACGATGACTCATGACACATGTGAAAGCAATAATATACAGTCTTCTGATGTGTGGGATATTGAATGGTTGCGCTCAGAAGCAGAAATATGATCCAACAAAACACTATCCTGCTCAAGATATCCTGAGCACATTATCGAATATCGGCGTTATGGAGCCACAAGTCAGTGGTTGTAGCACTGCGATGCGCTTATACGATAAAGAAGTACTTAAATCCACTGGGGGTGGTGCAGTCGGCGGTGCAGGCTTAGGCTTAGAAGCAGCCTTATTTTCTGGATTTCTACCTATAGCAATTATAACTGTGCCGGTAGGTGCAGTCGCTGGAGCAGTTGGTGGCGTAGCAGCCCCCACTGAAGTTGCCGTAACTCCAACAGAAAAGCAGATAGAAACATTCAGAAATTCTTTAGAGAAGGCCTTTGTAAGCGCTGACGCAGAAGCCAAGTATCTAGTGGAACCCTTTGTGTCAGATGGCAAAAGGCTCACATCAAAGGAATTTATTTCAGCTTGTGTGGGTTGTGAAAATGCAGCAGTACGTGCGGACTCCCCCGATAAAGCGAACCCAAAAATAGATGCAACATTACACTCATCAGTGAAAAATATTATTATGTATGGACATGTGGCAGATGACCCTAAACTTTCGATCACAATAAATATCAGTTTTTTCCTGAGGGGCGCAGACACGCCCAAACAGTGTCTCGGTTGGTATGGAGGCTTATGGGCGGGGGAGGCACGACGCCTTTCAGAATGGCAAAAGGATGATGGACACCCTTTCAAGGAAGAGGTTATCAATGCTTATAGAAAGATATATCGGGAGGCAGTTGATTATTTGTTCAATACAACAGGCAGGGAGAATCTACCTGCTTATATAACTGACACCTTTGTATCTATGAAATGCTATATGGCAAAGACACATCATATTCTGAACCAAGCAGAATGGTTTTGTCCCCAGGCAGATAAGGGATTAGCAGATCCACAGCGAAGAATCGGAGATATTTTTTATTACGGTGATGGTAATAAAACGAAAAACGACCTGATTCGTGCTTACGTGTGGTATAGCGTCTCAGCACAAGGTAATAATTCAGAGGCAAAAACGCGTTTAATAGAGCTAGAAAAAGAACTAACCTCTGAGCAGTTACAGGAAGCACGACATCGACTTGATGCGGGGGAGCCAGGACAATGTATGAAAGATCTCATTGAAGCTGGGTTTGTCTGGTGATGTAAAAATTGCTACATCTGATTGATAAATATCTGTTGCTTCTTTAGAAGCTGAACGTCATGTTCTGAGAGATTCAGAAGCTCTTATTGCAGGGCGTGAATGACCGAAAGTTGCTGCATTCCTGACCTTCACAGAAATTTAGGTGAACTATATTGGCCGGTAATTGCCTAACAGGAACCCAACATCAACGGAGTTTTATATGTTCGGGAACGGCAACTCTGCACTGGAATGCGACCTATGGACCTATTTACCATATGAATCATCACAACGACAGGACAGGCCCTATGCTGCCATTTTGTACTAAGCTTAGCTAAGCGGGTCACCCAAATATTGAGAAAGCGGGGTAATGTATTTATCTCTACTTTTTTACTAATTATCCTGATTCGTCCTAACTGTAACTAGAAACAAGTGATGAGATATATCGCCCTCCTGATACTTACAGTATTTCTAGTCGTGGTGGCTAATGCCCACGATGTCTATAGGTGGGTCGCGCCAGACGGAAGCATGTATTACTCAGACCAGCCACATACAGGGGCTGACAGAATCGTACTTCCGGAGTGGTACCCCCCTCAACCACCCCGTCATGTATTGACGCCGCCAGTCAAGGCTACCAAGCCCGTGTTTTTCACATATAACAGCCTCACGATCATTAAACCGACGTCCGGTGAAAACATCCACGACAATCAGGGAAATATCGAGGTCATTTTAAGCATCGAACCAGATCTCAATGCTTCCGATAATCACAAGATCCAGATTCAGCTCGACGGTCAAGTACAGGGAGAACCATCTACTTCCTTGGAGTTATCGCTGACTGGGATCGACAGAGGCAGGCATACAGTCGAAGCCCAGGTTATCAATGAGCGAGGTCGTGTCCTGTTCAGAAGCCGGCCTGTAACTTTTTACTCAAAGCATGCTTCGCCTCTTTTCCACCCACCACGACCCGGCACACCACAGAGAGGTGTACAGCAAGCGCCACGCGCACCCATGGCTCCCCGGGCCCCCAGAGCACCCCACGCACCCTTCCGCCCAGCGACTCCGCCAAGGTAGCGAAAGGCTGGTTCTGGCCGGAGTTACCCCTTTACAAGATTAGTGTGGTGCAACTCCGTCCTGGCTGTGAACGGCAGGTATGTGGCGCACACCGGAAGTTTATCCGTTAAGTTACTGTAATCCTGTCTAAATGCTACTGCCGACCCTTTTGAGACCATCTTGTTCAGGTGCTGTACCACAATTTTAACTCAGAATATTGAGATATTCTGATGTGATGAATAAGTATTTTCCACAATAGCCTGTCACGCACTGCTTCAGTTAAATGCTGATTGGCAACAAGAGTAAAAAACAGCGATCTGGCTGTATAAATAAGAAATATAATTGTGGAGGAGAGGTTTATGCAAAGCTACATTGTGCGTGTGTATCACAGAAACCCAGATAATATGAACGACATTTCTGGTGTTGTTGTGAAGGTAGGAACACAGCGAGAATATGTTTTCCTGGATTTTACAGACCTTCAAGAATCTTTAGCGCAAGTCATCAAGTTAGACGATTCTGAAAATACGAATTATTCACAAGCTAAGCAGATCGATATGTACGGGCATGATCAGCTATCCCTGACAGGTTAGCAGTGTGAGGATGCTCGTAAGACAAAAAGGCAATCGCCGTCTTAATATGCCTGTAGATTTCCCTATAATGGATAGCCATGGGTGTGTAGTGATTCGCGACCGAAGGCGGTTGCCCGATCAACGTAAGGCTAAATATGGCATTGACGATCTGAAAGTCATACTTTCGAAAATGGGTGGTGACTAACAGGCAAGCTGGCATAATAGATTTACATTCCTCAGAGCAGCTTTCTTTTATTCGCTGGTCGCCGTTTTTGTTTGTGCTAAAGGTCCGAAAGTGGCCGGTAGTACCCCTTGCCGGCCAAGCAACGAGCCTGCGCTCAAGAGTCAGCGAACGGCAAGTATCTAGGTAACACAGGACGTTCCTTGGGTAAGTGATTGTGTTTTCAGCTAAACGCGTACTTCCGACCCAACCTTGCCGTTCCGCGGATTCTTTTGAAAGCTTACGAGAGTTCCCGACTGGCCATGCTGACTCACTCAAAGCGGGCCGCTATAACCGAGATGTGCTAAAAAAAGATGTATCTGCAACTATTGCGTGCCTCAAAGCTAGCGCAATACCAGTTAGCTTCATAGAGTACAGAATGATTACATGTGCTGAAAGACACATGGGATACCATATAATACGTCTCAACCAAGTAACCCGGCGTGTTCCAGATTGTCCTGTGATCCAAGAACGTTCTCTGTATGGCCAGTAAAACATTCAATCCTGCCAGTCTCTGGGTGGCCGCCCTGCTGATTGCTATACCCTGCAGCCAGGTGGTGCTGGCACAGCCTGCCAATGGCGAGAAAACCCTGCAACGCACGGTAGATCCGGTAATTATCTCCGCAGAAAACCTACCCGACTTGATGGGCATCGACACAGACAGCGTCCGCGTTTATGCCTTCCATAAAGGCGAGGCGGTGCCGATCCCGTTTCAGGTCGACCAGCGCGACTCCAAGGGAAACTGGGTCTGGGATGTCGTTTACCGGCAGCCTTTTATCATTGAGGAGGAAGGCATGGATACCGTCACCATGCGCAACCCCGTTTCCCGGGGCCCCGGGACTGTCGATGACCAGGACCCGCTGGGGGAAGCGCTGCTGGACGCGAACGATGTCCTGGTTTTCATGGCGGAGGATCTGGGAGATAAAAACACCAATCCTCGGGACAATTTCGACACAGCGATGGTGCTGGAGATCGAGGTCTCCGACAGTGCCTTGCTGACGAGCGGCTGGGTATACGTCATCTGGCAGGGGGAATCACTCCCGCCACGGTCCAGCACCCGGTACATGTACTATGGCCGCGATGAAGAAAAGGTGGTGCAGTCCCCGCTCTACCACTTCCATTATTCAGACGATCATGCGGTTCTGATTCATGACCTGCAGGTGGACGGCCACACCATCATCGACCGCATCCGGATCACGGGCGAGATCACCCTGAACCTGCCGTTTTTCGGTTCGCCGATAGCATTCGACGAGGACGATGTCCTTGGCTACACGGTAGGCTATATCGCGGGGCCCGTCCGGATCGTCAAACGCAATATCGCACATCTTTCACTCGCCGGCGGTCTGTTTAACACACCCGAGGTTACCTGTGACCACTTTTATTACGCCCGGCACGCGGAAATACCAGTGTGCCTGACCATCCGGTTTCCGGTCAAACAGATTGAGATGATGTTGACAACCGACTATCGCGACCCACCGTATCACCACCTGTACATGGGGGGAGAAGCGCCGGTAGCGGCGCAACCGGATAACACGTCACTGGTGTCCCGTCTGCACCGGTTGGGCACGGAATGGATTGCGCTGGACAGTGCTGCTGCCTCGGTAATCAGTCTCATCGTGGTACCGGAGAGCTTCCAGGGACAGACCGTGGCGAATCCCTGTCTGTGCAGGGCAAAAAGCGAGGATCCGCAGGCGCCGGAGACCCGGGCCGTTACGGGGACCCATACCGAGGCGGGATTTCTGATCACCTCGTCGACACAATCCCCGAAAGGAGAGCACGTAATCTACGGTACCTACCTGATATCCGCCAGCCCCTATGA
>CAMYIO010000141.1 GCA_947258515.1 uncultured Ectothiorhodospiraceae bacterium | reverse complement strand
GTCCCGCGAGAGCTGGACGTACTGCTGGCAACCGGTGAACAGGTCACCATTGCCCTGTTGAGTATGGCGCTGGAGAAACGGGGCTGTACCGCGCGTTCCTACACGGGAGGACAGGTACATATCCGTACGGACAGCGTGCATAACAAGGCACGCATTCGCGAGATTGAAGACAAGCGCATGCACGCAGATCTTGCGGCAGGCCGGGTAGTGGTGGTGGCCGGGTTTCAGGGAGTCGATGAAGACGGCAATATCACGACGCTGGGTCGTGGCGGGTCGGATACCACGGCAGTGGCACTGGCAGCAGCGTTGAAGGCGGATGAATGCCAGATCTATACCGACGTGGACGGTGTCTACACCACTGATCCTCGCGTGGTGCCGAATGCCAGGCGTCTCGATCGTATAACCTTCGAGGAAATGCTGGAGATGGCCAGCCTCGGATCCAAGGTGTTGCAGATCCGCTCGGTCAGTTTTGCCGGTCGCTACAACGTGCCGCTGCGTGTGCTGTCGTCATTCGAGGAGGGCGAGGGCACGCTGATAACCTATGAGGATGAAAAGATGGAACAGGCGCTGATATCAGGTATCGCCTTCAATCGGGACGAGGCCAAGTTAACGATTCTGGGCGTGCCCGATACCCCGGGTGTGGCACACCAGTTGCTGGGACCGATTGCGGATGCGAATATCGAAGTGGACATGATTGTGCAGAATATTGCGCCGGATGGTGCGACGACAGACTTCACGTTTACCGTCAACCGCAATGATTACAAGCGGGCGCTCGATATACTTACGCAAATTGCCACTGAGCTGGGCGCGCGTGAGGTAAGCGGAGACGACAAGATTGTGAAGGTCTCGCTGGTCGGTGTGGGTATGCGTTCGCATGCCGGTATCGCTTCCACCATGTTTGGAACCCTTGCAAAAGAGGGAGTTAATATCAGGATGATCTCCACTTCGGAAATCAAGATATCGGTGGTGGTTGATGAGAAATATCTCGAGCTTGCCGTGCGCTCCTTGCATGACGCCTTTAATCTGGCGCAACCACAAAATATATAGGAATCATTATGCTTACAGAATTGTTAGATAATTAACTAGAGTAAATCTGATAGTGATTCTCATTACGCTTTAAAGTACAATGAGCAGAGTCTGGACAAGTAATCTAAAAATAGAGAGGCACTCGAACCATCGACAGGGGTTCAGTGTCTACTACAATTACAACAATGGCGCCTTGGATGGATACTGGCCTAAAGCAGGGGAAGGATAATTATGTTAATTCTGACGAGAAGGGTGGGTGAAACGTTAATGATAGGTGACGAAGTCACTGTCACTGTTCTTGGTGTGAAGGGGAATCAGGTCAGAATCGGTGTTAATGCGCCACGCGATGTCGCCGTTCACAGGGAAGAAATCTTTGACCGTATTAAAAACGAACAGGACCAGCAGAACGGAACCGGCTAGGGCTGTCAGCGCGACAATAATTCGAGTTCTATTCTTTACCTGATTGAACTGCATCGGTATGCTACGCCCCGAGCTGGAGCGGGATGCCGTTTAGGTTTATCCGCTTGTTTATAATCAACGTTTCTGGAGAGATGGCCGAGTGGCTGACAAAAGCACCGTGAAGCGGTGCGTTGAACGTCGGAGCGTAAGCGACGGCGGCCCGCAGGGCGAGGGGCGTAGCCCCGAGTAACGCGCTCCCCTGCTAAGGGAGTATGGGTTAAAAGCCCATCGAGGGTTCGAGCCGAGCACCGCAGGTGCGAGACAACGTCGTCGTGAAGCGACGGCGGCCCCGAAGGGGCGAGGGGCGTAGCCCCGAGTAATCCCGAACGTAAGTTAGATATAATCTGTTCTGAGTTAAAATTTGCGATTATGGAGAGATGGCCGAGTGGCTGAAGGCGCTCCCCTGCTAAGGGAGTATGGGTTAAAAGCCCATCGAGGGTTCGAATCCCTCTCTCTCCGCCAACTTTGTGTATAATCCCAACCGTTTATATGCGCCCGTAGCTCAGCTGGATAGAGTACCTGGCTACGAACCAGGCGGTCGGAGGTTCGACTCCTTCCGGGCGCGCCATAAGTAGATGAAAACGAAAGGGTTATCTGGAAACGGATAGCCCTTTTTTTCTTGTACTGTCCCATAGATTCATTACTTCTTCGATTTCGTAACCCTGTCTATGGCGAATTACTGCTCAGGCGGTTAGCAATCGGTGGCTGAGCAGGGTTTGCATGTCACGCCGACCGTCGGCAACAAGATAGACGTAAACCGTGCGGCGTTCCACCCGGTAGATGATCCGGTAGGGCTTGAAGAAGACTTCCCGAAATTCGCGGATACCCAGGGCAGATAGTTCTTTCGGATATGTGCCCCGTTCGGGTAGTTCGGTCAGCTTCTGGAAGACTTCACTGATTCTATCGAGCACATGGTCGGCGCGCTCAGGAGAATCGTTTGTCGCAATCCAGGTGTCCAGTTCCTCAAGATCATTCACAGCATCCTGGGTGAGGAGGACCCGGTACGGCATTTAGCCGGTCTCGCGCTTGCGTCGAACCTGCTTCAGTGCAGTTTTGGCTGACTGGACCTTGCCAGCCTCGATCTGGCGGGTGCCCAGGGCGAGTATTTTCAGCAGCGCCAGCGTTTCCTGGGTTTGCTCGTAGCTGTGCACATCTTGCATGACAGCCCGGGCTTCCCCGTTTTGCGTAATGATCAGTGCCTCGCGCTGCTCGTCGAGCTCGCGAATGACCTCGGCTGTATGGGCCTTGAGATAGCTGATTGGCTTAATTTGCGAAGATGGCTTCATGGTAGGCACCGATAACAGATAGGCCTAAATATAGACTGAATATAGTCTCATATCAAGAACTGCGAATAGTGTCCTGGTCCGGTGGCAGCCTGGTTCTTGTGCGGGACCTGTGGGTGGTGAATTCCTATTCACACGGGTACAGGAATCTTTCAGTGCGCAAAAAGGACTGTGCCAGTTTTGTGCTAACTTGAACTACATCCCGGTTAAGGGGGATACCACGGCTATCGCCTTTTTTGGTGGTACCAGGGTCCAGCCAGGCAACTTGCCGACCGAAGTCCACACGCTGCCAGTCAAGATGCAGGATTTCTGACATCCGGCATCCCGTTGCCAATGCATACCGGACCACAGGGATCAGATGTGCAGGCAATGCCTCTTGCAGTCGCTCTGAGTCATCACGATTACGTGTTCTGGTAAAGGCTGGCTCGACCTGCAAGGCTGTTGCAGGAGTCCTTTAACTTCCACCTCAAGTGGATACGCACAAAGTTGGCGCTTTGGCCTTTCCGGCGATCGAGAGACAGTCGTCTCGACAAAGGAGAGGGGTATACAATAGGCGGAAAGCCACCCGCCGGTTAATATGTTTAAATCTTAGTTGGATGCAACCACGTGCCAGAGATTCCCCAACACGGTCACGATGTCCTGTTGCAGACCAAGCTGCACCCCCCGATCGTGCCGGGGGACTTCCTGTGCCGGCCACGTCTGCACGAGATACTGGATCAGGCCCTGGATACGCCAGTGACCCTGGTGTCGGCGCCGGCCGGGTACGGCAAGAGCCTGCTGGTCAGCCATTGGATCGAGTCCCAGCACGTCCCCTGTGCCTGGCTGTCCCTGGATGGTTCTGACAGTGCGGTCAAGATTTTTATCGAGTACCTGTTGGCGTCCGTCGAAACCGTCGTCCCCGACGCCTGTACGCAGACGCGGAGCATGGTGCAGGCGGCCGATCCGCCGACCTGGTCCGCGCTGATCAACGCCTTCACCAACGAGCTGGATGCCCAGGGCTCACCGTTGGTGTTAGTCCTGGATGACTACCACCGAATCCAAGCCAAGTCCGAGGTCCAGGAACTGTTGCGCAAACTGCTGGCGCACCCGCCTCGATCCTTGCACCTGGTTATACTCACCCGTCGCGATCCGCCGTTCAGCCTGGCCCGCTTGCGTGCAAAAGGAGAACTTACCGAGGTAAGGCTGCAGGATCTGCAGTTCACTGCGGCAGAGACCCGGACCTTGTTGCAAACGGTTCTCAATCTAACGATCAGTGAGGAAGCGCTCTCCAGCGTGCAACGAGAGATGGAGGGATGGGTGGTCGGTCTGAGGTTGGTGTTCCTGGCGTTGCGCGGGGTGGAAGACTGCGACGGATTCCTGAAGAACCTGCACGGCGGTATACAGCTTACGCAGAACTACTTGTTGCAGGAGGTGATCGCAGGTCAATCACCCTTGATGCAGGACTGGTTGCTGCACACTTCAATCCTGGAACGATGTGGCCGTCTCGAGCATGGGTTTCTACGCGTACAATGCCAAATCTGCCATGCGGAGCATCTGGTCGCCTTCAGTTGCAAACGTAGAGGTTTTTGTCCCAGCTGCGGCGCACGCCGTATGGCCGAAAGTGCCGCTTTGTTGGTGGATGAGGTGTTGCCCAATAGGCCCATGCGCCAATGGGTGCTCAGCGTCCCATTTCCGCTTCGCTTTTTATTTGCCAGCCAGCCGAAGATCATGGGCAAGGCGCTGGGTATTGTCTACCGTACCATTGCGACACATCTTATCCACAAAGCAGGTTATACGAAATCAACGGCTCACGCCGGTGCGGTCACTCTGATTCAGCGTTTTGGCAGTGCGCTGAACCTGAATATCCATTTCCACATGCTGTTTCTTGATGGTGTCTATGTGGGCGAAGCAGATTCATCTGCCCGGTTTCGCTGGGTAAAGGCACCGACCGGCGCTGAACTCACACAACTTACCCACGCCATAGCGCACCGGCTGGCCCGGTATCTGGAACGCCAGGGGTTGCTGGAGCGAGATACCGAGTACAGTTATTTGACGCTGGAAAGTTCAGATGAAGACCCGATGGATCAGCTGCGAGGGCATTCCATCACCTACCGTATCGCCGTGGGGCCTCAGCAGGGCCGTAAAGTCTTCACCTTGCAAACGCTGCCAGACGAACGGGATGTTGATGAAACCCTGGCGGCTGGAAACGTTGCCGGATTTTCCCTGCATGCCGGTGTTGCGGCCAAGGCGAATCAGCGTGACAAGCTGGAGCGTCTGTGCCGATACATCACCCGCCCGGCCATCTCCTAAAAGCGCCTGTCACTGACGAATCAGGGCAAGGTTCGCTATGAGCTGAAAACCCCGTATCGCGATGGCACGACCCACGTGATCTTTGAGCCGGTGGATTTCATCGCCAAACTGGCCGCCCTGGTGCCCAAACCGAGAGTCAACCTGACACGATTCCATGGTGTATTTGACCCGAACAGCAAACACCGGGCGTTGGTGACCCCGGCAAAGCGGGGCAAGGGCAGCCAGAAAATGGCAGCAGGTCAGGACGAGA
>CAMYIO010000140.1 GCA_947258515.1 uncultured Ectothiorhodospiraceae bacterium | reverse complement strand
TCGACGGATAGAGACGTACGCATGGTCATTCTGAAGAAGATCGATATCTATCCGTATGCGGAGCGAAAGAACCCCAAGCCGCGAGGCTACATTACACCGAATGGAAAATCCTGGCTGGCGGCGCACCCACGGGCCATGGAGTACTGGGAAAGGCTGGCCGATGTTCTCAATCGCGAACCGGTCGCCGAACGGGACCGCTTTTTCATGGCCATGTTGAAAGAACTTGGCATCGAAAAAGGCAAGCCCTTCCAGCCTGATGCCCGCCAGCGAAAGATTCTTGAGGAGGGGGTTTTAGTCGGTGAGGCGATGGCCAAGGCCAACGATTTCTTCAATGAACGGATGGAAGATTCTCATTACGTGAAGGGTTCTAAGTGGGAATTCGCCACCGTGGCCTATCCCGACCAGAGAGAAGAGTACTACGACCAGCTCGACGAGCGCGCCGCCTGGCTTTACGAGGCGGTGACAAACGATCCGGCCATGCATGGCCAACGCACCGGTGAGGGGCAGGTCTACATGGCGGCCTACAAGGACAAGGACGGCGACTGGCTGGATGGCGGCGTGAACTACGTCCTCCATGTTCCGACGGATGCTCCGGCTGAGGCGTTCTGGTCGATCACGCTGTATGACGTAGATACACGATGCCTGATCATAAATAAACAGAAAATTGCCGACCGTTCATCACGTATGGACCTGATCAAGAATGCAGACGGTTCCGTTGATATCTACATGGGACCGGATGCGCCCAAGGGCAAAGAGAAAAACTGGATTCCAACGGTCGCAGGCAAAGCCTGGTTCCCCTATTTCCGTCTCTATTCGCCCAAGCAGGCATTCATGGATCGCAGTTGGGTGCTGCCGGACATCGAGAAGGCCAAGTAGTACGCACAGGCAATCAGCAACCGGTTTCAGCGGACGGTGCTAATGCACCGCCGCTGAACCGAAGTGTTACGAATGACCGCTTATGTTGCTGCATATGAGAACTTCACAGAAACTTGGGGAATGTCGCATTGTGGCCGGTTGTACTCCTTCAACAGTTCAGCGCTCGCTGGATTTCCACGGGCAGGGAACGGCAACTCTGTACTGTAGTCGGACCTATATGGGGTGCGTTACACACACGAGTATGGCCTGGTAAATCGTCTCCTTGCTTTCAAGAAGCTATGTCATTCATTGACATTGCGACAAGAAGAAGATGCTGTTTGATAGTCACTGGTCTATCGCTGGATAGCTCTCTATACTTCTTGACCTTGACGTGGTGGGCCTAATTCTACAAATATTGATCAAGGGGGACGCATGAGAATAAAGCACCTTACCCGAAAGTTTTCTTTCATGATCACCAGCGGCTTTGGCGCCGGCGTTGCTGTCGATAAGACATCTGGCCAACGAACCTACATGAAGATGGCAACGACATAATGGCTTCCCGCCGCATGCATGTGGAGGCTACCATCCCTTTACTATTGTTGAATATGTCAATGAATAAAAATACCCAGCCACACCTAGTCTCTCTTTACATCAAATATACAAGCATAGTCGTGCTCATGCTGCTTGTATTGCTTCAGTGGGCCACGCCTGCTTTTGCAATTGATCCCCCCATAGCACCGACGGTAAAGGATCTGATCAAAGAAGAGCCGGAAAAAGAAGATAAATCCGCACAGGTTACTGTAACCAAAGCCATCCCGCAGGATGAATTTGATCGTGGCACACCCCGCAGCAGTGTTATGGGTATCGCTGAGGCATTGAAAAACCGCGATTACGAGCGAGTGATGAACTACCTTGATATGAGAAATGTGCCTGGCCACATAACGAAACAAGATCAGGAACTGGCACGTCAACTCAAGATTATCGCTGACCGTTCCATCTGGGTCGACATCGACAGCGTCAGCGATGACCCGAAAGGGCATAAGGACGACGGCCTGCCATCCTATCGAGATATTATTGCTCGACTCAAAATCACCGATGGCGCAGTCGACATCCTGATGCAACATGTCCCGGATGGTAAAGGCGGATATGTCTGGAAACTTTCCAACCAGACTGTGTCCGAGATCCCGCGTCTCTATGAACAATATGGTTATGGTGAATACGGTGACAAACTGGCACGTATGCTGCCAGAATATGAACTCCTTGGACTGGTAGTATGGCAATGGGTGATGCTGCTCGGCATTGTAATCACTGCCTTTATTATCAGCTGGACAATCACTCGCATCGCATCCCTGATCTTAAGCCTGCGTAGGGAGCGTCCGAATGTCCGTTTGCATGCTTTCATTGCGGGGCCAGTCCGGTTTCTGATTTTTCTTCTGATTTTCAGGGCGAATTTCTACCTGATTTCGCCCACTTACACTGCTAAAGCCATTTTTGAAGCCAAGACCCTTTATATCATCGCTATCACCTGGGTGATCATTGGTCTGGTTGGGCTCGCATTCGGGCGGCTCAGTGATCGCATGAAGGAAAATGGGAATGACCAGGCCATTGTGCTGTTACGGCCTGCAGCGACCTTGGTTAAGGTCATTATCATTCTGATAGCTGCCATTTCGTGGCTGGATAACCTGGGCTTCAATGTATCAGCCATGCTCGCAGGTCTCGGTGTCGGTGGTATTGCTATCGGTCTTGCTGCACAGAAGTCGATCGAGAATCTGATCGGTGGTATCACCCTGTACACTGCCCAGCCTGTACGCATCGGTGACTTCTGCCGTGCTGGCAGTACGCTCGGTATCGTCGAGGAAATCGGTCTACGGTCCACTGCAATTCGCACACTGGACCGAACGCTTGTGACCATCCCAAATGCTAATATGGCCAACATGGACATCGAAAACCTTACCAGTCGTGACAAGATTCTTTACAAAAGAAATGTCAGACTGCGTAATGACACAACACCTGACCAGGTTCGCGCCGTTCTGGATGGAGTCCGCAATATGTTTGAGACACATCCAGATGTTGATCCGGTACCCGCCCGCATACGTTTCACCGAATATGGCGAACACTCGCTGAACCTGGAGATATTTGCTTACATCACTACTAAAGATTTCAATAAATACCTGGAGAGTGTGGAAGACTTGAACTTGCGTATACTGGACATCATTGCTGCAGCTGGCACCCAGTTGGCGCTACCGGCGCGTAGTGTCAGGCTTGAAGGCGAAGTCGCAGCAGCATGAATGGAACGATGACCCACACCAATGGATCAATGAATTAGTCCCAGGTATTTATTGAAGACATCAACTGCATCTGATCAGCCAACATGACGATTGCCAGGACAATGGCTACATACATGCTGCCGTTACCTGAACCATGACAGAAATGACAGTGGGCATTGTCTATCGCGTCTTCGTCACCCACCTGATCCGAAAAGCGGGCCATACAAAAACAACGGCCCACACGGGTGCGGTCGCGCTGATCCAGCACAGTTTTGCCGGGTTGCATCGTGCGAGCAATGACCGCTTACAGCTGTGAACCTGCCGTTCATTGGCCGCTCGTGAAGGACGGGAGTTGGCCGGTAGCACTCCTTCCCGGCCCAGCAACAAAGCAGTGATAAAGCATCAGCGAACGGCAAGTTACCGCTTGATTCAGGACCTTTACGGAAGAATACCTGAGTAATTTACTCGGATGACTGGAATAGGCACTACACCGGACGTACAGGAAATTTCTTTAAACTTCCGGTATGCACTTGGTGAGTAGCCTCGAGGTGTAATTCCACGGGGCTACTCACCATACTGGAAACGGACATCCGGGTTGTGACAATTCTGGCTGCGCGTCTAACGACTCTTTACATCCCTTCTGTATTCCCTGAAGCAAACTTTGTAAAACTCATTAGGCTATGTAACATGACATTATCATGTTAATTTTAATAGAAGCCGGAATACAAATATGGCCTATAAGTAATAAGAATCTGCCGAGACACGCATACGTGAATTATTGAAGTTTAATTAAATCATTGAACATGACGCGCTTGGTCGCTTTATTGCTGGCTTACTTATTTCTGGCACTCGCCATTGTTGGTGTGTTTCTCCCTGGGCTACCAACAGTTCCCTTTTTGCTATTAACGGCCTGGTTTTCTGCAAAGGGTTCAGAACGTTTGCACCGCTGGCTGTATGCGCACCCGCACTTCGGCAAGCTCCTGATTGACTGGGAGAATCAGCGGGCGATTTCACAATCCAGCAAAGTGATTGCGCTTCTAATGCTTACGGTAAGTTGGGTAGTCATGTATCAGCGTATTGATAATATATGGATTTTGGCAGGCATGACTATTTTGATTATTTCAATAATGGCGTATCTTTTATGTCGACCTGAACCACATTGAGGCTGGTTTTAAATATATTAATTTCTAGCATGGACATAACAAGTTGCTGAACTTCGTTACAGCCCTGCGGGCTTCCACCGGACGGGCTAATGCTGCGCTTCATCCCACCGCTGAGTAAGGCGTTATGAATGACAGACTCTGCTGCATTGAAGACGTAGATAGCAGACACGGGAATGACCGTTTGTGGCCGGTAGTACTCCTTGCCGGTCCAGCAACAAACCGGTTCTCAATGGCCAGCGAACGGCAAGTATCTTGGCAACACAAGACATTCCTGGGGTAAGCGATTGAGTTTTATGCTAAACGCGTACTTCCCAAACCAGCCATTCCAAGTCGATTCGATACTGCCTGCTCATATTTGCTCAGTTAGCTTTGGTAGGCCCCGGCAGAATAGGTCAATTCATAAGAGTGTGAGTAGAGCTCGATAATATTGCCCCATGGATCCTCCATATAGACCATCCTGTAGGGTTTTTCGTCTGGGTAGTATTCTCTAATCGGCATTCGTTGACGACCACCAGAAGCAACTATCTTCTCCGCCAGCCCTTCGACATCGGGATCAGTAATACAGAAGTGAAAAATCCCTGTTTTCCAATACTCCAAGTTATTTCCCGGAGTTTCATTCGTCGGAAACTCAAATAATTCTATGCCAATTTTGTCTGCTGTTGCCAAGTGACAGATTTTAAAGCTAGTCCAATCAGGCCCGAAGACATCAGTACACATGACACCAATCGCGCTGTCATCTTTGGTTATCACAGTCGGTTTCATGATGGGGTAGAAGCCCAACACCTCTGTATACCACTTGAAAGCGGCGTCGACATCGGGGACCGACAGACCTATATGATTGAACGCTTTGGGATAAGTCATAGCATGGCCTCGTATTGTGGAAATTAAGGCATCAGCTGCGGATGCACTATGCATCCCAAGTTGAGCTCACATGCCTACCCAACGGAGTTTTCGCATTGTAAGGATACGAGCGGACAAAAGACAATGGCCGCTCTTGGAGCTACAGGCTACCTGATAGGAACGTCCATTTATGCTCTCCTGCCGTTCGCCAGTCATCCGGGAAGGGCAGGAGCTGGACAATATTCTCATAGGACGATAAAGATTAATCCCCTAAACAGTATTT
>CAMYIO010000139.1 GCA_947258515.1 uncultured Ectothiorhodospiraceae bacterium | reverse complement strand
GGTGATTTTGGAGGTGAAAATCCTCCCGTGAGTTGACCGCAGCGAGCGAAGTGAAGCGCAACTGCGTGAGGCTGGCCAACGTGTTGCTGGACGAGGTGGACCGGAAACTGGAGCGACGTGGCCATCGGTTCGTGCACTATGCTGACGACTGCAATGTATCTGTGCGCAGTCAGAAGGCTGGCGAGCGTGTTTTCAATGGTTTGCGGAAGTGCTACGACCGGCTTCACCTTAAGGTGAATGAAACCGGCACCGCGATAGCGAGCGCTTTTCGCCGCAAGTTTCTCGGCTACTGCCTGTGGTGGTCGGCTGGAGATGGGGTTAAATGCGCAGTCGCGGGCATGGCGAAGGCTACCTTCATGCTGACACCCGCCTCCAAAGCGCACTATGAGTAGTGCAAACTGGTTAGACTGAAATCCCGTCTCAATATCTCTGTATGACTATTTTACAATCTCCGGAACGTTTGGGACGATTGAGAGGCAGGCTGTCAGTTGCAAAGACAAGATGCTGCTTGATATGGAAATTTTCACAGTTTTTACTCCGCTCTGCTAGAATGTCCCGTCTCTGGCCACTGCTCGCGAAAAGGCGCTGTATATGTTCGATCTAAAGTCATCAAAAATTGGAATCATCGGTCTGGGCTATGTTGGCCTGCCGCTGGCGGTTGAATTCGGGAAGCGATATCCGACCGTGGGACTGGATATAAACAAGGCACGTATCAATGAGCTCAAGTCAGGCAAAGACACCACTTGTGAGGTGGATGCCGATGAACTGTCACAGGCGCAGCAGTTGACGTTTACCGCGGAGTGCGGTGATCTTGATGACTGTAATCTATATATAGTGACTGTGCCGACACCGATCGACACCTACAAGAGGCCGGACCTGACATTGCTGGAAAATGCCAGTCGCACCATCGGCAAGTTGATATCTGCCGGTGATGTCGTTATTTACGAGTCGACTGTCTATCCGGGTGCAACAGAAGAGGTCTGCGTACCCATCATCGAGGCAGAGTCCGGACTTGTGTTCAACCAGGACTTTTTTGCAGGCTATAGCCCGGAGCGGATCAATCCGGGTGACAAGGAGCACAAGGTCAGCAGTATCCTCAAGGTAACCTCCGGATCAACACCTGAAACAGCCGCATTTGTGAATGAACTCTATAGCAGTGTGATTACAGCCGGTACCCATCTGGCAAGCAGCATACGTGTAGCCGAAGCGGCCAAGGTCATTGAGAATACCCAGCGTGATCTGAATATCGCCTTGATCAACGAGCTCGCGTTGATATTCAATCGATTAAATATCGATACTGAAGAAGTGCTTATTGCTGCCGGAACCAAGTGGAATTTTCTGCCATTCCGCCCCGGGCTTGTTGGCGGGCATTGTATCGGGGTCGATCCCTATTACCTGACACACAAGGCACAGGAAATCGGCTACCATCCGGAGGTCATTCTGGCGGGCCGGCGTATCAATGATGATATGGGCCGTTATGTGGCCGAGCAGGTTATCAAGCTGATGTTATTGCGCAAGATTCAGGTGTGCGATTCACGGGTCCTGGTGCTTGGTCTGGCATTCAAGGAGAATTGTCCGGACCTGCGCAATTCCCGTGCCATTGATGTGATCAGGGAGTTGCAGCGCTACCATGTGCATGTCGATGTTCACGATCCCTGGGTTAACCCTCAAGATGCTAAAGAAGAATACGCTATCGACCTGGTCGAAGAGCCGGCACAGGGTAATTATGATGCTGTCATCATAACCGTGGCACATGGACGCTACAGGGAGGCCGGCGAGGGAGGCTTGCGTGGCTATTGCAACGCTGCTGGCATCCTCTATGACGTCAAATACTTGCTGCCTGCAGATGCAGTGGATGGCCGCTTGTGAAGAATTGTTTATTCAAGTCGGAAATAAAATATTTCAGGAAGACTAACATATGAAAGTGCTGATAACGGGTTCGGCAGGATTTATCGGTTCTGCCTTGTCATTGCGATTGCTGGAGCGTGGTGATGAGGTTATCGGGATTGATAATCTGAATGACTACTATGATGTTGAACTGAAAAAGGCGCGCCTTGCCAGGACGACGGAGTACGCTGGCTATACAGATGTTCGCGTCAGTCTGGAGGACAGGGACGCAGTGGCAGCCGTATTTTCGCAGCACAGGCCACAGCGGGTGATAAATCTTGCAGCCCAGGCCGGCGTGCGCTATTCAATTGAGAATCCCCATGCCTATGTGGATACCAACCTGGTAGGGTTTACCAATATACTGGAAGGGTGTCGACATAATCATGTTGAGCACCTGGTCTATGCATCCAGCAGTTCTGTATACGGTGCCAACACCAATATGCCGTTTTCGGTGCACGATAATGTTGATCACCCTGTTAGCCTGTATGCCGCCAGCAAGAAGGCCAATGAACTGATGGCGCACACCTATAGCCATCTGTACCAAATCCCGACCACAGGCCTGCGCTTCTTTACCGTATACGGTCCGTGGGGACGTCCGGACATGGCGCTGTTCCTGTTCACTAAAAACATACTGGCAGGCAAACCCATTGATGTATTCAATTATGGCAATCACCGCCGTGACTTTACCTACATCGATGATATTGTCGAAGGTGTTGTACGTGTGCTGGATAAAATAGCGGAACCCAATCCGGACTGGTCAGGGGATGCGCCGGACTCGGCAAGCAGTACCGCTCCCTACCGGCTTTACAATATTGGTAATAACCAGCCGGTCGAACTGATGCACTACATAGAAGTGCTCGAAGAGTGCCTGGGTAAAAAGGCGCAGAAGAATATGCTGCCACTGCAGCAGGGTGATGTGCCGGCGACCTATGCCGATGTGGCAGACCTGGTTCGGGATGTCGGGTACAAGCCGGATATGTCCGTAGAGCAGGGGATTGCCAATTTTGTTGACTGGTATAAGGATTACTACCGGGTATGAGCCGGAATACCCCATCAAATCATTATAAATACAGCGTAACCTGAAAATATAATATCGAATCCATTCTTCTAGACCAGGCGAGTAACTCAGATGCAGGACGGTAATTGCGGCAGAGAACCGTATGCGTTGCGAGTGCTGGACGACAGTATGTCTCCGGAGTTCAGGGAAGGGTGCATCATTATCATTAATCCTGAAGGCGTGATAGTCGACGGTTCATATGTGCTCGCTCACTATCAGGAGGAATACATCTTTAGACAGCTTGTATTTGGAGACGGCGTTTACATTCTACAAGCCCTGGAAGACGGCCATGAAATCATTGAAATGTCGGACCTTTCTGCTATAGAAGGTGTAATTATCCAGCAAGCAGGACGGCGGCGTTCGGAGCGCAAGCATTACGTCCGTCTGGATGGGCGGCCCTGATGGTTTTCAGGCTCAATCCGGTTTTCAGTTGTTCTTAATCTCACTGTCCCGCCTCGGGCGAGATAACATCACCCAGTTGTTCTCTCAACCTGTCAGCAGGGATCTGCTTGCCCTCTGATACAACAAGGAGGAAATAACTGGGCTCTTCGTCGCGGATCAGGTCGATGGAAGATGTATAAGACCGAACTTCGCCGGGATCAAGAACTGAACGCGCTGACCCGCTTGTTGCATCCATACGTTCTACTTGCGCGGCACCAACCTGAATGCCGATGTCATTAAATAGCAGTATCTCTACAACCGGGTTGATGACCGACAGAGTGTCATTGTGCATTATCAGACGATATTCATAGTTTCGTTTCTTGCCACTCTTTACCAGGGTGAAGATGATATTGCGGATGTACGTGCCATCGATGGTAATTGCCTCATCGTACTTGAGTGGCAGTAAACCCGGAATCCTGTCCTGAATCAACGTATCCAACTCGCTCCTGACAGTTTCCAGTTCACTGGTTAGAACTTCCACGGCAATTTCCTGTTTGCGTAATTCAAGCAGCGTCTGCTCATGTTCTGTTGATTCCCCGGTGCTGTGAAGCCAGGTGAAAACATAGACCAGAAGAAAAAGTATTGATATACCCGCAACCAGGTATTGGTAACGTCTGATCTTGGCATGGCAACGATAGTATGACCGTGAACGGCGGGAACGGGGAGATGAATGGTTGCTGGATGTGGACTGCATTTTCGCTGTCGTGTTATCAGACTGCACGCAAATTTCCTCCCGCTAGGGTTCCTGGCAAGTGCAGGAGACAACCGCAAGATTCGTAAGGGTAAAGATCTAATGGCTGGTACACGAAATTTTCTGGCTCAGTGGACATTATTCTTCTATTTAAATCCATCAGATCGCGGAGCGATCTACTGTTGATGTGTCTCTATCCACTCCCTCGATAGCTGTTGTGCTTCCTCAATTTGTTTCTGGTTCATTTTTTTTGCAACCTTGTCCCGGCCATTGATGTAAGGGGCATGCCCCGAGACAGCCGCCACATTGAACCACATATAGGATGTTATATAGTTTCTTTTGACGCCCTTTCCTTTGGCATACAGCTCGCCCAGACTGTTTTGAGCAGCCGACTTTCCCTGTTCTGCCGCTTTGGTGTACCAGACCACAGCTTCTGTCTCGTCCTGAGGGACGCCATTGCCATCTCGGTACATATTGCCCAGATAGTATTGTGCATCTGCCTTGCCTTGTTCAGCAGCCAAGAGATACCACTTTACTGCTTCCGCGTAGTCCCGTGGCACACCTTCTCCACTTTCATACAAGAGACCCATATAAGTCTGGGCCTGGGCATCCCCCTGTTCTGCTACCGGGCGTAATAGCATGACTGCCTTGTTGAATTCTCCACGCAGATATGCCTGCACAGCATCGTCGACATTCGCCCACGCGGGATTCGCGCTACTTAGCAGTAATCCAAGAATTATAATATTGAGCGATTTCACATGCTTCATCCTGATCCTAAGTCATTTGACTGGCACTCTTTACAAGAGCATAACGCATATATTTCTCGGGAATCCAATTTAATCGGCTGTGAGTATGTGAATTTGCCTCTGATCGGCAGTTTGGCTGATTTGATTGGGTGTCGGGGGGGGGGCGTCTGTGTGACTTCGCAAAACTCGCCGCCTAATGGATTTTACATTGTTATTGTACAGACCATGGATTTGCAACACTTTAGGCGCATTTTCATCATGACTGTGTGGCATGGCACTGCTCTGCTGATCACACAATGGCGAATACTGGTGATTGAGACGAATTAAGGAATACCTACCTTCGTACAATGGACGAACAACTATACATCTTGATAGAATCATTCCAGGGTTTTTTACAATAAATATATAGCACACATGTCAGTCAGCATACTAGGCTGGATCTTACGAAGACGTTCAGGAAAAAGACTGGGTATGACCTCGACAATCACAGTAGATAAAATATTACGTGGCTTTACCCATTTTTTTGTGGGGACGATATGCCTTCTGGCGATCACTCTGTCACTGACGGGCTGTAGTGGTGGAGGTGGGTCGGCCGGCGATTCGGTCGTGTTGCCCCCTCCGGTAGTGCCGCCCCCTCCGGTAGTGCCGCCCCC
>CAMYIO010000138.1 GCA_947258515.1 uncultured Ectothiorhodospiraceae bacterium | reverse complement strand
GCGGCTTATTCACTTTATTCATGCGCCCTGGACGCATCCGTAAAACCGCCGTCATTCTTAAACCAGCCACTCTCACCAAGTTTCGCCGTGCGCTATTTACCTGCAACTATCATCGGTTATTCTCAACGCAGAAAAATAGAAAGCCAGGTCCGAAAGGCCCCTCGGATGATCTGGTTCGTGTCATTGTTGAATTGAAACAACGTAATACCCGGTTTGGCTGCCCCCGGATCGCGCAACAGATCAACAAAGCGTTCGGAGTCAACATCGATAAAGACGTGGTCAGACGCGTGCTCGCCAAGCACTACCGCCCAGAGCCTTATGACAGTGGACCTTCATGGCTAACCTTTCTCAGGCACACTCGCGATAGCCTTTTTAGCATTGCGCTATTTCGACGTTTAATTGGCTACGGCATCTCAGTTTGTCATTTAAATCAAACGGTGATTTTCTCCCTGTTTGACGAAGCCATACCAATGTTCGACGCTTCAAGGTCGCTCAGATCCATCCATGATCAGTCCTTCAGTCACCACCGATGTAGAAGAAAACTTTTTGGTCTGGCTGGCACCGGATTATTTGGCGCCTTCTATTGGACAGCTGAGGTAATGTCTCTGACCACCCCCTCCTACCATGTTATACAAAATTTATGGGAAAATACTTGAAGTCGTTCATTTCGAATATTGCGTTAATTTCGCTCATGGGCTACTCTTAAAAATATTCCAGAACTACTTTGCTAAAACACAGCGGATTACGAAAATGCCTACTGTCGCAAAAAAGACCCTCGATGCAATTGCCCCAAGTGAACAGGACATACAACTTGCTGCACAAAGCAGTCGATTACTAGCCGCGGGCCTGGGACAGGGGGAAACCGCACGTATCCGTCTGATCGACGGTGATCAAGATATTACCGTACCTGTTACAGCCATGCGCTTGTTAATCGATATTCTTGCTCATATGGCCCAAGGTGATGCGATCACCCTCGTACCCCATCATGCCGAACTCACCACCCAGCAGGCTGCGGACTTCCTTAATGTCTCCCGGCCTTACCTGGTCAAGCTCCTGGAACAGGGCGAAATCCCCTTTCGTAAAGTTGGCACCCGACGCCGGGTGCTCTTCCAGGATTTGATGGCATACCTCCAGCAATCCCGCCAACAGCGCACCGCCGCATTAGATGAATTAACCGAACAGGCTCAGAAACTCGATATGGGCTACTGAGTGCATGGCGAACTTCACGGCGATTTACGACGCCTGCGTACTGTATCCGGCACCGCTTCGCGATTTCCTGCTCCGGCTGGCAATGACGGAGCTTTTCCGAGCCCGCTGGACAGACCACATCCATGGAGAGTGGATGCGAAGTGTCTTGAATAACCGGAAAGACCTCACTGCCGGGCAACTTGAACGAACTCGACAGCTAATGGATCAGGCGGTACCCGACTGCCTGGTAACCGACTACGAGGATCTCATTGTTAGTCTGGAACTTCTTGACCCTGACGATCGGCATGTGTTGGCTGCTGCGACACGGTGCCAGGCTGGTGCCATTGTCACCTTCAACCTTGATGACTTTCCCAGCGATATCCTGAATCAATACGGAATCGAAGCGCAACACCCTGATGAATTCATCGGCCATCTGTTGGATCTCGACCCCGGCGCAGTCTGCAATGCTGCCAGACAACAACGTCAGGCACTGCGAAACCCATCAAATTCCTCCAAGGAGTTTCTCGATACTTTATTGCGACAAGGGTTGGCAGGAAAGGTTGCCCGGCTTGAAGAGATGATCGATCTCATATAGATTTTCCCGAATTGACATGCCACGAAAAAAGACGGCTGCCTTAAAACGCGTACCCAAACAACGTTCCAAACGGCGAACATCAGCACGCAGTTGGCTCGAAAAACAGCCCAAAGAAGAACTCGTCGAGTTCATCCTGGGGCTCGCACAAAAGTACCCACGAATTAGCGAACTCCTCGCCGATCGCAGCAACCTGAAACAGGGCAACATCAGCCCGATCGGGGAGGCTATCCGCAGGGACATCGAAGCGCTGGAGCCGGACTGGCAAGATTATGATGCATTCGACGCGGACACCGACTTTGCCCATATTGCTGAACGACTGGCCGCACTCCTCGATGCAGGTTACGCAGATGACGTAATCGAATTAGGTGAAGCATTTCTGAAGCTGGCACCCAAACGTTATGAATACAGCCACTATGACGATTGGGACATCTCATCCGGCATAGCAGAATGCCTGGATATCATATTGAAGGCGCTAACTCGCTCATCTCTTCCACCCGCCGAACAACTACTGTGGTATATCGATGCTGAACTGAAGGACGAGTACGCGATTTTCGATACTACCGAAGACTTCATCAAAAAGCGGGGGTATAAAAAGGCGGACTGGCAGGTGGTTTCCGAAATTCTGGAAAGTCGTCTACAGGCACAAACGGTGCCGAAAGACAACGACACATTTTCAGATTGTTATAAACGCGAGAACCTGTCACGGTGGTTGCAAACCGCGATGGAGAGAAGCGGCCGTCAAACCGACATCGTTGGCCTGTTGCAACGGGAAGCCCCCATCACCCACCGCTACGACAAACTGGTGTCTGCCCTCCTCACCGCCGACCGTGACCAGGAGGCACACGACTGGATCGTCGAAGGCTTTGCAAAAACCATCGACAAGCTGCCGGGGATCGCCTGGGGGCTGGCGAAACAACTGAGAGACATGGCCTCGCGGAAAAAACAGCATGCCAACATTGCGTCTTTGCTGGCGTTGGAATTCTTTTACCGGCCCGACACCGCGCTGTACTGCAAACTGGAAAAAGTGACCCAACGCATCCGCTGCTGGCCAGCCGTACGGGAAGCGCTTCTGGCCTACCTGGAAACCGGGGTACGCCCCGATCTTCAACCCGCAAAAAAACATAATACCAAGGCCCTTTCCTTGAACTGGCCGCTTCCCCCATGTGACCTGCTACTACCCAAGTCTAAAAGGACGACCAATCCTTTCCCCAACACCGGTGTTCTCGTCAATATAGCCATTTACGAAAAACGGCCGGACGATGTGCTGAAGTGGTATCACCCGGGAAGAAAAAGTTACATGTACCACAACACGGATGATTCGGTCGCCGAAGCTGTGAAATCCACGCATCCCGATGAAGCGCTGGCTATCTGGAAACGAGTGGCCGAACGGGAGATCGCCCGCGTCAAACCGTCCGCTTACAAGGTGGCCGCTCCCTATCTAAAAAAAATACGTGCACTCTACCGAAAACAAAAACGCACTGGTGAATGGAATACCTATCTCACAGCCTTAAGACAACAGCACAAGGCAAAGCGCCGATTGATTGAGACACTGAACTCCTTATGAATCCCACCAACAGGAAGCACCCAGACGTGCCAAGTTCAGCAACCCTAACTCCGGATCTGATTGACGCCGATTTTTTAGAACCCTGTCAGCCACTTGGTCACGGATGCCGCATACACAGGGAAGGTATGCTATGACAGCACCTGTCCAATTAAATGGATGTTTTTAGCTCTATTGGACAGCCACTTGCTCAAGGCGGCTGTAAGTCATTGAAAAATGGCGCGCCCGGAAGGAGTCGAACCTCCGACCGCCTGGTTCGTAGTTAGCAAGCCAATCGCTAACATACTGTTTTTTAACATAGATTACTGGAATGCCCGTTGCCCATTTTGCCTAACAATGCAGGACGATGCATAACTGAATCCCGTAAAAGTCCCGCATGTCATTTTACGCTATTTGATTAGAAGCTAGCCTCGTATCCCTCCCCTCAGTGACTTTTCAAGCTCCCCTGTCTGCATGATTAGGAATTCGCCAAGGACAGGCGCCGTCCAGTCAATTGCCGTGCAAAAATACGAGCAAACTTTCGCTGGACCAGGACACTGACTGCATCATCTCATGCATTTGTTCTACGAGGAGGTTTTCGCAATAGGCAGGTATCCGATTTCAGAACTTCTTGCCTACACCCAGCATGACAACCCATGGGTTAATATCCAGATCGAAGCTGGTGACGCCTTTCACATCGGCTGTGGTCTCGAGATTGATATACCAGACCTGACCACTAATCAGCCAGTCATTGCCGAGATCGTAATCCAGGCCTACCTCACCTGCCAGCCCCCAGGAGTCATCCACATCAAGATCGTATGGACTCAGCGCACCCTTAGTGTCTTCATCAAAAAAATAAGTGTAGTTAACGCCCACGCCAACATAGGGGTTGAAGCGGGAGCCGGTATCGAAGTGATACTGCAAGGTCAGTGTCGGCGGCAATTGCTTGACCGTGGCGATGGTTCCCTCCGAGGTGATGTCGTGTGTCGCTTCAATATCATGCTTGAACGGCCAGGCTGCCAGCAGACCAATGCCGACATTACTGGTCACCATGTAAGTACCGGTGAGTCCGAGGCTCCAGGCATCATCTGCCTGTACTTTGGCATCTGGCGCAAATGCAGGGATTAAGTCCGATTCTCCTCTTACGAGCACGCCAGCTGCACCCGCCCGGAGTACCCAGTCACCGGCCTCATAGGCGCCGGCCGTCGATACTGGGAGCAGCGTACTAGATGCCAGAACAGCAGTACCGAAATGTCTAAAATACTTCAAATACATCGAACCACCCCTCCATGTAATAAATAAAAAAATCTGGATGCAGAGTATAGAATATATTGGAGCCACCTTTTTAACAGAAACGATGGGTGAACCGCCCCGTGTTTACCGGAGACTCCATTTCTTGAGAGGATGGAGTTATGAATACATCAAAACGTTATTCCCCGGAAATCCGGGAGCCGGCCGTACCTCTGGTACGGGAGACGCAGCAGGATCACGGCTCACAGTGGGCAGCGATTCAGTCGATTTCAGCCAAGATCGATTGTACAGATTTAGTAGACCACTTCAGTGTCGTGTGTGCGGCTATAACCGGTCCTTCTCTGGTTCCTGATGGATGGCTGATTTTGGCCGGTTGCACTCGTTTGTCTTCCATCAACAACCGGTATTCAAGAATAATTTGAACGGCAAGTATCTGAGCAACACAGGACGTTCCTGGGGTATGCGATAGAGTTTTCAGCTAAACCCATACTTCCGATACATTACCGCCATTCGTCAAATAGGAACCTACATGCAAATTATCTGGTATTACAACTGAACAGAGTTCCAATTCCCCTTGTTTGTTAACCCATTCAAGTACATTTATTTGACGCCGTGACCGGCTAGTGGGATAAGGGTAGTCGGGAGACAGACCGTTAGTATCGTTTGTCCAGTGGCAATTACATTGACGAAGAGGAATACACAGTGCAAAACAAGGGTATAAAATTCAGGGTAATTATTGTGGCAGCCAGCTTACTGCTTGCGCACCAGGCCTGTGCGGTGGATATGGGCAATATGATGAATCCATCCAAGTGGACGGGCGGTAATAACAAGATGATGAATCCATCCAAGTGGATGGGCGGTAATAATGATAATGATCGTTATGATGTTATGGTGGCGGTCCCGGTTATGGTGGCGGTCCCGGTTATGGTGGCGGTCCCGGTTATGGTGGTGGCCCCGACTATGGCTATGGTGGTGGCCCCGGCTATGGTGGTGATCCCGGTTATGGTGGTGGCCCCGGTTATGGTGGTGGCCCCGGTTATGGTGGCGGCCCAGGCGGTGGTGGTTATGGCGGTGCTCCTGGTTATGGCGGTGCTCCTGGTTATGGTGGTGCTCCTGGTTATGGTGCACCAGGTACCGAATCCAATGAAGCAGAAATCAAGCATTTGAAAGAACGCCTCAGGCAACTCGAGAGTGGCCCGAGGTAGATTTATATTGAGTTAACAACGGCCCCTTCGGGGGTCGTTTTTATTGTGGGGGAATGTCGCTTTGTGGCCGGTAATACCCTTTGCAGGCCCAACAACAAATCGGTGCTCAAGGGTCAGCGAACGGCAAGTATCAGATCCAACCCGGAAGTTCCTGGAGCAAGTGGCTGTAATTTCAGCTAAACGGGGACTTTCAAAACAGACATTCATCGATGATCCAGAATTACAGGATAAATACCACGCCAATTGCCGTCGCGAGCGTAGCCAGCAAGCCGGGTAAGATGATTTTACGGAGCATCATTGAACCCATGCCAAGCACGATACCGCCTTTTACAAGGGTATTTGAGACAGCTGCCAGTACAATTCCACGCGATGCCGTTTGCAGGTCAAGATTGCGGGCATCCTGACTCAGTTCAGCCAGCGACAGCGTAATGGCATCAACATCGGCAAGGCCAGAGGCAATACTGGAAAGGTAGATACCCGTGTTGCCCAGGTATAACCTCGCAGCGTTGGCCGCCAGAAGAATCACCGCATAGATCAGGCCGAAGGTAAGTGCCGGCCCAATCTCAAACGGATTTTTGAATTTGTCCTGCTCTACCTGCTTGCCAGTTGACTGAATCCTGTAGAGGTAGATGCAATATGCCGCACAGACGACCAAAGCCGCAGATAACGGAATCCACACAATGTGGAACAATGCTTGGTTGATTACTGCCACCTCTATCATTACGCGCACAAACATAACGCTCCATGCCAGTAAAATCGCCATGGCAAACGGCCGTTCTAGTCCGGTAATTTCTCGACTGCGCTGTGCAAAACTAAGCGTGACGGCCGTACTGGAGGCTAACCCGCCGAGCAGCCCTGTTAACCCCACACCACGTTTCGCTCCAACAATCTTGATGAGCAGGTAACCTAGAAAACTAATACCCGAGATGAAGACAACCATCAGCCAGATATTGTAAGGCACCAACACATCGAATGGCGGCGGCCCATAACTGCGAGACGGCAGAACGGGCAGGATTATCAGTGTGATCACGGCGAAGGTCAGCGTGGCGTAAACATCCGCACGCGTGATGTTACGGACGAGCGTTCTTGTCTGCAGTTTAAGCTCCAGCAGCACCGTCGTCGCAACACCCAGCGCAGCCGCGATAGCCAGTTCACCCTGGAAACAGATCGCCCCTGTCAGCATCGTGGCCACAGCTGCGGCCTCTGTCGTCATACCGATGCTGCCCTTGCGAGCGGTTGAAACATAAGCAATCATGATCAGGCCGCCGACGATGGCGACGATGGTGACAAATACAAATACCGAGTCCATTTGTTCGGCGAGGAATGCTGCAGTACATCCCAGTAAGCCCAGCAAGGCAAATGTTCGTGTGCCGCCGAAGGATTGTTCTTCATGCTCATGTTGCAGGTGTGCGTACTCACGCTGCAGCCCTACCAGCAAGCCAATCAGCAGTGCTGCTCCGAAACGGTAGAAAAGATCGAGCTGGTCTGGATCAGCTGCCACTACGTGCCTCTCTTTTCAGGCCCTTAAGTTCATGACTGACAGGGCTGTTGATGCTGGTACCAGTTTGCAGGAAGCTCCGTCTTGTATACTAAGATGGAGATTAACTTCCTATAAATTACCTTTTCCTTCCATGTAAACACAACCAAAGATGTGCTCATGCCCGGAATATTGTATTCATACGGCGGCCTCCGAGTTGACTTTATCATATGGAAATAAAGGTCGTGTTCTGGCCGGTAGTACCCCTTGCCGGCCAAGCAACAAGCCGGTGCTCAAGGGTCAACGAACGGCAAGTATTAGATCGAACCCGGAAGTTCCTGGGGTAAGTAGCTGCAACTTCTGCTAAACGGGGACTGTCGAGCCAAAACAGTCTTTAATAATTTGCTGATTATGAACCCTTCTGTTGAGCATCATGCCTGATAGCTTCCACTATCATGCACAGTTCCACGCTGTCATCGACGAGCAGTGAGAGCGCATCCATATTGAAGTCTGACCTTCTAATAGTCGTGCCTGCCTTGGCTACAATCTTCTCGACCCTGCTGTCTGGCTCTTTTTTCATGCTTGTCAGTTGTACATGGAATGTCACTGCCTTGGTCACGCCATGCAATGTCAGGTCACCCTTCAAATCTCCCGTGGTCTGGCTGGTCCAATGCAGGCTCTTGCTGGCAAACAGAATCTCCGGGTAGTTCTCGACATCGAAAAAGCGCTGACTCTTGAGCATGTCTCCGATGATAGAGTTATTTGTATCCAGGCTGGCAGTCCTGATGACAACCATTGCCAGCTCGTCCTCGCCCGGGCCCGGCCATAACGAAAGCCCACCTTGGAAGATGAGAAATTCGGCCTTGACCCTGGAAAACTTGCTATCGATGCAGAATCCCATTCGCGAGGTGGAAGGCTGTATGCGGTACAGATGTCCGTCTTCTGCCGCAGAGAGCATAGCCTGCACACGTTCAGGGGCGACCTTGCTGTCCCGGAAGGGGCCGCAGAGTTCTTCATCATCCGCGTAGCCCGGAGTAGTGCTTCCCAGCAGCAACACTCCCGGTATGATGGATTGCCAAAATCTGTGTAACGCCATAACAACATCCGTAATGAAATAACATTAGCATATAAACACATTCTAATATTTATAGCTATATAAATATAGGCAATGAGACTCTGCGACACCATGGCAGCGGCTTCGGTCGCCGTTTTGCTTTGTGCTACAGGTCCGTTTGTGGCCGGAAGTAAATATTCATACTGGTTCTATTTTGAAATTTATATGGTCGGCGGGAGTGGATACCAAGTAGATATTCGCTGTAAAAGAATGTAACTGCGAGATCCGAAGTTATGCAACACCTAAAATCTGCAACAGCAGACGGCGAGAGGGTTGAAGTATAGTTCCAGAATCCCTGGTATCACTCAGCGAGGGCTAAAACCGGTGACTAAGAGCATTAAGGGTATATTGATTTACACGGCGATTGTCCTGGTCGCTTCAATTGTGTATTTCGCCTATGCCTACACGACGTATCCACCGACACCCGAGCGGGAAACCTTTCTGAGCGAGATAGGCGAGGGCTTTGGCGAGGTCGGATTATGGGCACTGCTTTTTATTTATGCTCGCTCCGTATTAAAGCTGGTAATGGGCAAGGGCGCGTTTGCAAAGCGTATCCTCCCGGACTATTCACCACCCGCCACCGCATCGATATTCCATCAGTTGCTTGGTTTTTTAAACAGAACCCATGTCTATGTCGGGATCGCAACGGTAGCGATTATACTGATGCATATAGTGCTGATGGGTGTACCGATGAAGATTTTATTCTTTCCGGCTGTATTGGCATTGGTCGTTTGGCAGGGATTGTTTGGCATGTTTCTCACATGGCGGTATTCGCCAAGAGAGTTGAAGAAGTTCTCATATCTGGTCCATGCTCAGTTCTTCACCGGTATCATGATTGGCATATTTGCCTATTTTGGGCATCTGTTAATTGATGATTAACGGACGCCCTGCTGGCCGGTTCTTGTCCTCGCCAACCATGGCAGCAATCTATGAGTGGTGCGCCAGGAACGGCAGGTATCCGACCGGGAACGGTCGTTTAGTAAATAACTATCTGATAATCCACTAGAAGACAGGAAACTACCCATCTCGGATATTCATAGGTTTGTAATATTTATGTTTATGATGTGAGCTGTGTACGAGGAATAACGTCTTAAGACAACCCATGTCTGATCTTCATTGAGCGCGAAATGGTAAAAACTGAATCATACAATTCTATCTTGCTGCTGCCTTATTCTGTTGCCACTGTTAACCGTTACCGGTAAATGAATGGCTCCATTCTTTCACTATTGATCTATCCTTTACATTATCCAGATGAATAATTTAATACGATACTGCTGTTACGGGTTAGGTGCTTTTTTATTCTGCTGCCCGGAACCAGAAGCTGCCATGGTCAGATCACCCGAGTTCATCTCACTGCCAGAACCAGTAACGTCAGGCGAAAAGTCACTGGAGGCCCTGCTGCAACAGCGACGCTCGGTGCGCGAGTATCGGGAGGCAGCGCTTGACCTGTCGACTATCGGACAGCTGCTCTGGGCGGCACAGGGTATTACAGATCCACAGGGTTACCGCACGGCACCATCGGCCGGGGCATTGTATCCACTGGAGTTGTACGTGGTTGCCGGTAATGTGGATGACCTGTCTCCCGGCGTGTATCACTATCATCCCGACAAGCATCGCCTGGAGCAAACAGAAGCCGGTGACCTGCGCCATATACTGGCACGCGCTGCGCTTGCCCAGCCATGGGTAAAAGCAGCTGCAGCCGTGGTGGTCATCACGGCGGTCTATGACCGCACCACCAGAAAATACGGTGAACGGGGGATTCGTTATGTCCACATGGAAGTCGGACATGCGGCGCAGAACCTGTTCTTACAGGCGGAAGCGCTCGGACTGGCAGCGGTTGTAGTTGGCGCCTTTGAGGATGATGCAGTCGCCACGGTATTGAAATTGCCGACTGAGGTGCAGCCATTGATGCTGCTACCTGTCGCCAGGAAGTAATATCAATACACATCACATCCAGCAGCGATGAATACGGGAAGCAAGCTGACGACAGTAACCCTAACAGCTCGTCTTCTAGTTAACTCAGACGTTATGAACGGCAACTTTTGCCCGTAAGGTCAAAAAACACATCTCACTCGCTCGGCTGGTAAGTATCAGCATCAAACCTAGTCTTTCAACACCCGTCCAATCCTTGACCAGTACGCGAACAGAGCGAGCACACTGAGAGCTCCGAACACGGCGAGCACTTCGCCCTTGCCCGAAAAAGCCAGATCCACTGGGATGTCTCGCTACCCTCAATCCAACGAACCACGTTGTCGCCAAAGACAACGAAGAATAGCATCGCCGCGACGTAATGCACGTTGATTGTGTGCGGTTCAAGAACATCGGCTTCGTCCCCATCGGGTCTCTCCGGGATATGGGTAAACAATAGATAGATGAAAGCGACCACGATATTGGTGACGTTAAAGCCGACAATTAGGCCCAGCGGTAGTATTACTCGCCACCACGACCAGGTATCGATAACACTGAGTTTCAGAACCAGCATGACAAAGGTAATGGCGCCGCAAATATATAGCCCCGTGAGACTAATGCCACTTTCGCCTCGCATGATGGCACCCCTCAGGCAGCCTCGCGATGGTAGTACTTGAGCAGCCCGCCCAACCGTTCGCGACAGCAAACAGATCGCTCCGAGCTGGGCGCTGACTGAAAATTCGACGGGAACAGAAGCACGTTGCTTTTGCCTTAATGGTATGGTTACGCTCCTGATGAAAGTGCACCAGGTACTCGCTGAGCGCACGCCTCAAGGAAGCCTCACCAAATAGAATCAGCTTTGACAAAGCTTCCTCTTTCACCGATTTTACCCAGCGTTCGGCGTAGGCGTTCAAATTCGGACTCCGTGCTGGAAGTTTGAGTGGCTCCCCTGACACAGAAAACTCCGCTGATTCGGGGTTACTGTTAGACGCCATTCCCTCTTCCGGTCATTTAAATTTTGGAGAAATCGAAAAAGAGGACATTCGAACGATTGAATTGAGCGGCGCGCGTCAGCGCGTCCGGCCCCGTAGGGGCGTACTCGAATGGTTTGTTAGGCCTACGATGCGTGAAGTTATAAACATTGTAAGCAGTACAGATGCTGCGAAAGCATAAAGTCCAAATCGCATTTCTACATCAGCTATTACTCCTAACTTCACAGCTACCACCAATACTGCCACTACAAATACATCCAACATCGACCACTTTCCATATAGGTGCATCCAGTGAAGCTGCCTTTTAACTTTGTTCTGTATAGCTTCACTTCTACTTACAAGACTATAAAGAATCCTAAGCTTAAGAATTGGCAGAACAACACTAAACCCCGCTATCACCAAGAACAGAAATATCTGCCCTTCCTTTAACAGCTCAACTACACCAGAAAGGACAGAGAAAGTATTCTGAACAAGTATAAACTTACTCAGTGTGAGTACCGGCGAAATTAACCCCACAAATAGAAGCAATGTAGCAACCCAGATAAATATCCGTAGCTGCTTCGCCTTTTCCGGGTATTCTTCCGAAATTATAATCTCTTCATTACTCAACTAAATTTGTTCCCTAGCAGCAACGATTGAATTGAGCGGCGTGCGCCAGCGCGTCCGGCCCCGAAGGGACGTACTCAAATGATTTGTTATATGGCAGATCACTCATTAGTAGCCGACTCAATATAATATGGGATACGCAGGAAACTCGCTTGTTCAGTATGACGTTTGAAATTGTCTAAAGTATCGCCCTCGACGTTTATTCCAAGCTCTAATGTTGCGAAGCCCTCGGTCATCCATCTTTCAAATATCAGTTCTGTCCCTGCCGGGACTACTATTCCGTTATCAGATTCCAATGAATGTGTAACCACCCACACTTCAGTAGAACTATGCTGCCAATACCAGTACCCGCTTAAAAGAGCAGCTCCGAACAGAGCACCAACCATAAACGTAAATATTCCTACAGAAAGCTTCATAGGATTTCTGCCATATAACGTCGCAAATCACCGGCGGCAAGAAGCAGAGCGACGAAGGAGCGGCGCTTTTTGACGTCCGAGTGAATTTGCCTTGTTAGAGAATGGCTCACTAGTGCCGTGTATAGTTACGTTTATCCCAGGGCGTTCCTTCCCAATTACTAATAACCCCTCCATCTCCACATTCCAAACATTCCCAGCCAATTTGATTATCTTCGGCATAAACCCATACTTCAATTTCTCCAGAGCAGGGTTTTCCCATTATTAATTTTCGACAATTGATTGCTGAAAGTGTTACTGGTCTTTCATACTCTGTTGTTGCGGCTTCTATGATAGCAGTTAGAAAGTTCAATAATTCTTTAGCTTCTAATGGCAAATCAGGGACTTCACCACTCTCATCCATAAAATGCCGTATGTTCGTAATCATTGCCATATCAATACCATTGACCTTCTTTCTATTTTCCCTAACGACTAAATAACTGGCAAATTAATGTTGCGTGACGATAGGAGCGCCGCTTTAATTTGTCCATGTTTATTTTCTGGTTAGGCATTTGCTATCACCTTTTGGGATCTCCGCAACGACAATGATAAAGACAGATGGTAGGAACTGCCTATTGTAGCCCAACCTCCTTCTGGCGTGGGCTTCTGTAATTCAGCATTTGTGCACTTCTTTCCACGGTAGTACTCAAGAATTCTGTATCGCCCTAATAGGAATCCAGATACTGCATCCACGTACGCCTCCACCTTTACAGGGTCTGTGCAGGGAAACCACTCAAGCCAAAAGTTTTCAACGCTGAAATGCAGTTCATCTCGATTTTTCAAATTGAGATTTACCGCGTACTTCAATCCCGGCTGAATCGGGATATCTATACTGAGCTCAACAGGATCAGACGTGTTCTTTTTCATACTTAGAGAGGGCAGCTGTTTGCTAATCTTGTGAATAGCCTCCTCTGCCATTTTTGTATACGCCTCTTCATCCATTTCAAATGCCTAACGATTAAGCGAACCGGCGGCGAAGCCGTCCGGTTTGCGCGCCTTGTTGGGCAGCATTACTCTCGAAGCATGACTGATTCAATAATTCGCTGCCCATATTCTCCCCAAGATGGTTCAAGCTCACGGGTACAATTGAATGAGACCAGCATGAGCCTGCCATCTAGAGACGACCCGAACATAATATTTCGAACTTCCGTATCAATTGCTGGCGTTCGCAGGTCCATAATGAAGTACGAGCGACCGCTCTTTGAAAGAACTTCACTCCTGTTCCAGGTAGCAGAGGGATAAAGATTCCGAAAGCCCTGCTCCATTACTTTGTGAGTCTCAGCAATTGCATCCTTCGGAATTTTGTCATTTGTGTGGTTCAATGCCACATTTACCGCTCCCTTCGGATCTGTGTACACAATCGATGGTCGTCGTTCGCTAGGATACTTGAATCGAAGCATCTCTTCGGACATTGGTTGAAAGGACACCGGCAATAGGAGCATGACGCTACCATCGTAGAACTCTCGAAGAACAAGTTCCTCGGCCATTACGGGAGCAGCTCCTGCAATTGTCGTTGCCAATACTAGAATCGCCAAGACTCTTCTACACATAGGTATCTCCATTGCCGCCCAACAGTTGAATAAACGAGACCTCACGTCTCGTTATTCACTTTTATGCGCCATCGTTAATATTTCCCCCGCCTTTCAACTTCCTTAATGCCTCGTCCTCAATTTCCTGGATTCTTTCTATAGATTGTCGATTCCCAGTAATTTCTCTGTTTCTCTTTCTTAACCGAGATGTAACAAATGCACCGAGCAAAGCAAGAAGACCATACCCTACTAAGAAAACAACGCCGAGGGGTAATAGCGGACCGGAAGGGAGAAAAACAAGCATGTAGATTAACTGGCCTACCACAATACCCAGGAGCACCGCCCACAGATGGTTAGGAACCAGTACCCCCACCAAGGCACCAGCCACCAACAGAGAAACAAAATAATAAGGTGACTCCGCATCCCAAGGCTCTGCAACGCCAGCTAGAAAAGGAGATATAGCCCAGATTAACGCACCCAACCCGGCAGCAACTAAAAAGCTAATTGTTATTTCCTTATTCAATTAGTTACTTTGGCGCATAACGATAAAGCTGTGCGGCGCAAACGAAGCACAGCGTAGTTTGCGTCCGAACTAGCGCCTTGTTATGTGTTTCGCTGCTTAATTTCTTCATAGCAACCTTCACATATTGGCATTACTTTCGCAAAGCTGTCTGAGACATCATTCCACCCACCATGCTCGATGGCAAATGACTCACATTCTGCACACCATGCATTTTTGAACGGACACTCCGGGTCTGTCTCATATTCAGGCTCATAGAAGCCTATGCCTACGCCATATTGGAGATGCTTACAAATAAACGCGGGAGGCTTCACACCGTGCCTGCTGCACTCCATTCTGGAATCTTTATTTAGAGATTTACTCATGCTCTCTCAAGACACATAACAGTTGAATAAACGAGACCTCACGTCTCGTTATTCATTTATAGATGCAACCCAATTGTAATACTTATTTGCCCTGTGAAACAGCGCATTAGAGGTTTCTGGTCTCGTTATAGTGGACAGATAAACGTGACCATAAGATTATAACTACTTTTAAGGAGCGAGCCTTATGGGGTACACAGTCCAAGCCAAAACTACTTGATCAAGTCCGAATCACCTGCCGCCAGAAACACTACAGCCCGAAGACTGAAAAATCGTATGTCTTCTGGATTCGCCAATTTATCCTGTGCATGGCGAATTCGTAATTATTACTTGAAAACCATAACTTAGACAGTCTTGTTCCTGAAAGTAATCGCCCCTACCCTCCTCTGCCATGAAGGATCTCTTGGTACTCCTCGCACATCTATTGATCACCATCGCCAAATAACTAGGTCCTGGCGGTACGAGGGCCGTTGTCGCTGACAGTCTGCTAATGAAGCAGCAGCTCATTGTCATTAACCGATCTCGCCGGCGTGCACCCAATCTCTTGGCACTTGATCGATTCCTGTTTGGCTTCTGGTCGCTATTTCTCAGCCCTCGCCACATCCAGCGGGCTGCCGTAATTCTTCGGCCATCAACGCTGCTGAAATTCCACAACTTGCTCAAGCAGCGTAAGTATCGACTGCTGTATTCATCAGCTGGCAGTAATCGAAAACCCGGTCCCAAAGGCCCAACGCAGGAACTCATCCAGGCCATCGTTGAAATGAAGCAACGTAACCCGCGTTTTGGCTGCCCACTCATCGCACAGCAGATCAATAAAGCGTTTGGAACCAATATCGATAAAGATGTGGTGCGGCGCGTCCTCGCTGTGCATTACCGGTCAGATCCTGGTAATGCTGGACCGTCGTGGCTGACCTTCCTCGGGCACACAAAGGACAGCCTCTGGAGCATTGATCTGTTTCGGTGTGAATCCATTCTTTTGAATAGCCACTGGGTACTCGTGGTCATGGACCAGTTCACTCGACGCATCATTGGTTTCGGTGTTCATGCCGGTGATGTCGACGGTGTCGCCCTTTGTCGCATGTTCAACACCGCCATTGCTAGTCAGAATACTCCACGCCACCTCAGTTCAGACAATGATCCGCTATTCCGTTATCACCAATGGCAGGCTAACCTGAGGATACTTGGCGTAGACGAAGTCAAGACTGTCCCGTATACACCGCTATCGCATCCCTTCGTTGAGCGACTGATTGGAACGATCCGGCGGGAATACCTTGACTGTGTCTTCTTCTGGAATGCGCAGGACCTTGAACGAAAACCTGGCACGTTTCTACAGTATTACAACCATACCCGCGCACATCAGTCTCTCGGTGGGAACGCACCCGCTGATGTTAGCGGCGAGCGTGAACCGCCAACCGCAATACTCAGCAACTATTCATGGTTATCACACTGCAATGGCCTTTTTCAGACGCCAATTGCTGCATAAAGTAGGAATTCGCCTAGGACACGTGGTTCGAGCCCACTCACTGCCACCATGGTAATGATCTGCTCATGAAGACCCTCCCTGCGGAACTGTAT
>CAMYIO010000137.1 GCA_947258515.1 uncultured Ectothiorhodospiraceae bacterium | reverse complement strand
AATGGATGGTTGTCAGGAAATTTCCAGGCGTCGGTGAGTGTATTGCTCCGGGTTTCGGTCTTGATACGCGGGAGGGTTGCGTTTATTCTGACTATACTTATAGGCCGCGCGGATCTCTTCCACGGTTCTAAAAGGAATCTCAACTCCGTTGCGCTCGCTCAGCTTGAACATTAGCGCCGGCTCCAGCGAGCCCTCAATGTGAAGATGCAGTTCGGCTTTTGGAAGCCTCTTAATAAACTCTCTGATTTCTTACATTATGACCTCTACCATTTTGTATGGGAAATTATAGACGCCAGCTTTCATCGAGTTCAATCCCACAACACCTCAACCTTTTCGAAAAAAAGGCGGAAAAAGGGTAGCGTCCCCTTTCAGGGGGGATCGTTCAAGATGCGACGGCAACTTGTTCGTAAAACCAAATAGGACAGATAATATCCTGAACAGATTGTTCGTCTCTATTTGAGACAATGGCTGGCGGTTTTAAAAATCAGCAATGGCTAATGTACTTTGCGAATGTCGATCCAGCTCTATCATAAACTTCTCGACATTCTATACAATGTCATTGACTGATCACCCAGCCGGGATGTGCTTTGAGATTTCACCGCTTTTTCGCCGCTATTGTAGTATGCGCCTTTCTGAGGCCACTACCAACGTTGGCGGCGATACAGGTTGAAATCTCTGGGTTATCTGACGATCCCAAGAGAAATGTCGAAGCTTTCCTGGAACTTGAAAGGTATGCCGACGACGAAGCGCTGACAGAGGCTACTGTTCGCCGGGCATACAAGCGTGCAGAGAAAAACATCCGTGATGCCTTGCGCCCCTTCGGTTATTACGACCCAACCATCAAAGCACAACTTTCGCGAACGGAACAGGGATGGGCCGCAAAATTCGAAATCGATCCGGGACGGCCGGTCCTGCTTACTGTGCTGGATGTAAGGATTTCCGGCGAAGCTCAAACCGATCCGGTGTTCATTGAGCTGGTCAATCAGTCCGGACTTACAAAGTCGCAGCCAATTCGTCATGATTACTATGACAAATTGAAACAGCGCCTGGTCGAACTTGCAGCAGAGCGCGGTTTCTTTGAAGCAGAATTGACCCGCCATGAACTGAGTGTTGATCCATCATTATACGTCGCCGAAGTTCATTTGCATCTTAACAGCGGGCCGCGGTACCGGGTTGGTACAATTACAGTGCTCCAGGACTTTCTCAGAAATGACGTCGTCACGCGTGGGATTACTATAGAAGAAGGCGACTATTTCGACGCAACCAGAATACGCGAAACCGAATACGCTCTGTACGATATGGGCTACTTCATGACAGTCGAGATAATACCGACACCCGATCCGCGCACCCACGAGGCGTCGGTCGAGATCCGGTTGACACCCACGCGCAGACATCGGTGGACAGTAGGTGGTGGATACTCGACAGACACTCAAATCTATGCACGTGCGGGTTGGGATAAGCGCATTGCGAATCCACGCGGCCATCGGATGGGTCTGAATATACGGCTCTCTGAAATCAAGCAGGATCTCTTGTATCGTTACACCATTCCACACAAAAAACCGAATGAGCGCTTAACAATACTCACGGGTTTTATCCGAGAAAAACGCGGCGACACACGCAGCAATCGCTTTGAGATTGCGCCCATAGACACAGCTTACTGGGGCCAATGGCAAAGGGATCTATTCGGCATTGTTCAAGCCGAGGTTTCCGATATCGCAGAAAGAACCTTTGATGATGTGTGGCTGATCCCGGGTTTGAGGGCCTTGCGCGCCACGTGGGATAACCCGACTAGTCCAACCCGGGGTTACAAACTGGCTCCCGCTGCCCGTGGTTCACTGACAGAACTTGGTTCCAAGACGGACTACCTGCAACTCCATCTGCGTTCCGCGGCGTATGTACCTATGACGCCTAGTTGGCGCTTCTATTTGCGCGGAGAAATTGGCGCAACCGCGGTCGACGATTTCTCAGTATTGCCCGCCTCGCAGCGGTTCTTCGCCGGCGGCGATCGCAGTGTACGCGGCTATGGTTTCAACGAACTGAGCCCGGTGGACGAGGATGGCAACAAGATTGGCGGGAGGAATCTGGTCTTTGGCAGTGTCGAACTGGAGTTTGATGTCCGACCTAAATGGACGATTGATACATTTTTCGATTTCGGTAATGCTGTGGATTCATTCAGCGGTCCTCTGGAATACTCGGCAGGCATAGGCATGCGTTGGCGTTCGCCGCTGGGTCTTATCGGTGCCGACATCGCCCAATCGCTGAGTGAGCCGGAACTGGGACCGCGTTTGCATCTGAGTATAAGGCCTGAACTGTGATGTGCAATAAGCTGATTGTGTCTATTGTTGTGCTTGTGCTGCTTTCCATGGCAGCCACCTCATGGCTGGCATTGTCGGAGTCGGGTCTTCGAACGCTGACTCGCTGGTGGTTACCTGAAAGCGTGCAAGTCGACATGCTGAGCGGCCGAGCCATTGGTCCTGTACGGTTACAAGGATTACACGTCAGTCTTACCGGCACCTCGATTAGAGCCGACAATGTCGAGTTTGACTGGAGCTCCAACGGCGTCCTAAGTGGTGAAATTTCAATTTATCCGTTAAAGATTGCGGGACTAAAAATCCAGACGACTGAAAAAACGCCACCCAGCGCAGGATCCACTTTTGTGCTGCCGGTTAGTATCAAAATCCCCGAGGCCAGTGTCGATGATATCGTATTGAGTACGGCGCAGGAATCATGGCAAGTGAACAGCGCCACGTTTGCGCTCGCTGTCGATGCGCAGCAGGTAGACATACAGCATCTTGAGCTGCAATTTGATACGTCGTGGGCAGCGGGGGCGGGTCAGCTCCCGTTTGCAGTGTCTCACCCGATGCAATTCGAATTAGACTGGCAGCTTAGCCATCCCGACTGGCCTGCGTCAGCCGGTCGTACATTGTTTTCCGGCTCTTATGAAAACCTCGAGATTATCCACGAAGGTAATGCCCCATTCGCGTTGCACGCTGCAGGTACCGCACGGCCACTGGAAACGCCGATCATTTGGCAAGTGGATGTGGATATTCCTGAATTCACGCCGGCACGCATGAACCAACAATGGCCCGAAGAAACCATGGCCACTGAGTTCAAACTTCACGGCGCGGGCCAGCAGATCGCTGCTAAGGGTGTTATCCAGATACCGCAGCGCTTGGAACCTTCGCTGCAATTCGACGGTAACTTCGCTTTAAATGAGGATAGCGTCATCGTGGAACAGCTGAATCTCGATCAGGCCGACACGCCGGCTGAGGTACACATGAGCGGCGAGATCATGCTCAACCCCACGCTGGCGGTGTCGATAAGCGGCGACTGGCAATCATTGCAATGGCCACCCATCGGGACACCGCAAATCACCAGTCAAGAGGGAAGATTCGAGATTTCCGGTGCGCCTTCCGCGTATACGGGTTGGCTATCGGGTCGGCTTGTGGGTTCTGGCGAGCTTGATAAGATTAAAGCGGACAATGTGGAAATGAGGTTTGACGGTAGCACTGAGCATATCGAAATGCCTGCACTTCAAGTACGCAGCGGCGACGGTAGGCTAAGCGGTACGGGCCGTGCAGACTGGAAGGAAGATCTCAAAATGCGTGCTGAGTTGCGGGCCGAGCAACTCGACCCGGGCGCGTTCGCGCCAGAATTAACCGGCCGCGTTGGATTTGATCTAGCTGTGGACGCGATTTGGCCGTCTCAATCAGCGTCCGTACTGCAGTCGCAAAAACCGTTTGCGTTACCGTTGCCTCCGGTCGGGTATCGCCTAATGCTCGAAAAACTCCATGGCACCGTTAACAACCAGCCGGTTTCGGGTGAAGCAAAGCTGCGTTCCGTTGCTCCGGGCGATGTCACGACAGAATTGGATATTCGTATGGGTGAGAATACACTGGCGGTGGCCGGTGTCTTGGGCGCTGAACTGGACCTTGGCTGGACGCTGGCGGCACAGGATCTGGCAGGCCTGTGGCCACAGGCCTCCGGCCAGCTAGCCAGTCAAGGTCGGCTGACGGGATCACCCTACGCACCACGCATCGACTTTTCCGCGGTTGGTACTGCAGTAGGTTGGCAAGACATCGAAGTGGCGCGCCTGCAGACAGACATCGACATTGCACTGGCTTCCGGCGAGATCATTGATGCGCGCGTGCAAGCGCAAGATGTTATATGGCGGGAACTTAACCTTGCCACCGTGGCCGTCACCGTGGACGGCCTGGTCGCTGATCACGCTATTGATCTGGCGATGCAGGCCGGCGACGATTCGGTCAAGCTGCGCGCCGAAGGTGGTTATGACCGCAACGATAAAAACTGGCGCGGACAATTGCTGAGTGTGGACAGCCAATCGCAACAGCTGGGCCTGTGGCGATTGGAGGCACCCACCGCTGTCAATGTCGGCTGGCAACAAATCGCTGTTGGATCGACTTGTTTAGTGGATCCGCCCGCGCGCTTGTGTGTCAATAAGGTATCGCTGGACAAACGCAGCTGGGCATTCGACGGCCATCTGCAGCAGGTTGATCTACCGCGTCTAGCCAACTGGTTACCTGCAGACTACGAATACAAGGGGCAACTCTCAGCCGAATTTTCCCTGAAGCTGTTGCCCGACAAACCCTGGATTGGCGCAGGAAAGCTGCAGTTGAAAGATGCGGAATGGATCCACAGCTACGAACCCGAAGTAGGCGTAAAAATTAGAAGTTGTCAGGTAGACCTGCGAGGTGATGACAAGCGGTTAAGTCTCAAAGGGCTGCTGGATATGGGGCCATCGGGTGCGTTCACCGCTCATATCCATGCCGGGCGCACGGGCCCAGACGCACCGGTGAAAGGTAGCGTACATGGTCAATTCAGTGATCTTGGTGCACTTACTCTACTGGTACCTGAGCTTGCCAATACTTCAGGAAAGATCGTGGCCGACCTTGGCATTGGAGGCACTGTCAAAACGCCTACCTACGCTGGGCGTATCGCATTAGTGGACGGTAGCGCGGCGGTCACCACCTTGGGCATTACCGTGCAAGACGTCGCCCTGGACCTCGAAGGCCATACTACCGAACTGCAAGTACGTGGCAGCGCTCGTTCCGGCGAAGGTATCGTGAACCTGGACGGTACCCTAGACTGGTCGGGCAAACAACCGCTCGGGGATCTCACACTTGTGGGCACACGGTTTCGCATCATGAATCGCGAGAAAGGTACCCAAGTCGACGCATCACCTGAACTGGTGTTAAAAATCACAGGTCGCGAACTCGAGTTGACCGGCGGCGTACACATCGACAAAGCCCATATCGGAGGTGTCGAAGTCAGTCCAGCGCGTATTACGGCATCGCGCGATGAAGTGATCATAGGAGCAAAACCAAAAGAGCCGAAGCGTTGGCGAGTCACAAGTCGCATCAGCGTGACACTGGGCGATATCACCATTGATGCATACGGACTCAAAGGCAAGGCGCGCGGCGCACTTCAGATCGTCGATCTTCCTGGACAACCAGCGTTTGGTACCGGCGAGCTGGCCATCGACGAAGGATTCTACAAAGCGTTTGGGGTCGCGCTTGATATCGAGTATGGCCGACTGTCTTTCAGCGGAGGCGCCATCGGCAACCCAAGCATCGATGCGCGTGCCGTTCGTCACCTGGAATCCGTTACCGCTGGCGTTGACGTGCGCGGACCGCTAATGAACCC
>CAMYIO010000136.1:1751-8234 GCA_947258515.1 uncultured Ectothiorhodospiraceae bacterium | reverse complement strand
CGTTACAGGCAGTGACACAGTCATCACAACCGTTATCGCACTTGCTGGTATCGATCAGCATGCCCCAGCGGACCTCGCTGGTAACGGCCTCATCAGCTGCTCTGGCGTTCGCGACTTCAGTCAGCAGGACCCCGGGTGCAACCGCAAGGCCGGCGGCCACAGTGGCCGTGCCACTCAGAAAGCGGCGGCGGTAGATATCGATGTTCGACTCTTCACTCATTGCCAGGGCCCTCGTTCAGGCGGGACTGGAACTTCGTTTTAACCGGCCGGTCTGCATGGCACTGGAAACAGTCAATACTGACCGCTGTATAGGTATGGCAGCTGTTACAGAAGTGCTTCTCGCTGTCTGCACGCGGTGCATCGGGGGCATCACTGACGTGACAGTTGATGCACTCGTTCAGGCTGTACTGTGTGGTGCGGATGCCCTCGTGCACGGTTGCATCACGCTGATCGAGAATATACTCCATGTGGTTCGCGCGCATCTCTTCGGTGGGTTCAACACAGCCCTGTTCCTCACTGAAGCGTCGCTGCGCCTCGGGAATGTAGAAACCCGCTGCGCTTTCGTCAGAACGGGCATCACCTGCAATGCCGGGTGTATTAACACCCAGCAGCAGGCTGAAGATCAGGGTAATGAGACTGTATTTAATCATGAGTCAATGATTCGCGGTTAGTGATCACCCATGGCCATGTCGATGTAGCCGGTCGGGCAGACATCGGAACAAATGTGGCAGCCAATACACTTTGTATAGTCAGTGTCGACATAACGACCGGTGGTGTACTGGTCCTTCTTGACGCGGAAGATGGCATCCTGCGGGCAGTAGATGACGCAGTTGTCACATTCGAAGCACATACCGCAACTCATGCAACGGCCGGATTCTTCCACGGCCTGCTCGGTGGTCAGACCGATGCCGCGTTCCTCGAAGTGACCCAGTACTTCTTCTGCAGACGGGCCGCTGGAAGAACGCTTGACACGCGGGGTGTACGGGAAGTGACCCAGGAACAACCGGTCTGAGGCGATAATCTCGGCACTGGCACGGTCTTCGTAGTTGTGAACGGCAAACCTGGCGTCGTCGGTGCCTCGCATGTCACCTTGTTTGGCGGCTTCAAACGCCTCCGGTGACAGGTTCGCTTCACGCAGCTTCTTCAGCAGTTCGAAGTGGTGCACGTCGACCTTGGGACGCTTGGACTGTTCTTCCTGCTTCAGGTAATGATCTATACTTTCCGATGCAATGGATGCCTGGCCGATTGCCGTGGTCAGCAGGTGCGGGCGGATAATATCGCCAGCAACAAAATGACCCTTGCGATCCGGTACCTGGTAGAAGGCATCAGAATCAATCAGGCCACGGCCGTTATCGAGTGACTCGAGCCCTTCGGACAGATCACCACCCTGGCCAATGGCCGACACGATCAGGTCACACTCGATTTCGTATTCGGTGCCCTCGATCGGGCTGGGGCGTCCGTCTTCCACGGTACACTTGGCCAACTTCAATGCGATCGCACGGCCTTCAGCGTTGAGCACGACCTCCATCGGCATGACACCGTCATCGATGCGCACACCTTCATGCAAGGCATCATGGACTTCATGTTCTGCGGCGGTCATTTCCTCCTTCGGAAACAGGGAGGTCAACGTCACTTCCGCACCTTCACGTGCCGCGGCAAAGGCCGAATCGTGGGCGACGTAGCCGCCGATCACCTGTTCCGCACGGTCTTCCTTGCCGAGCATATTGATCTTACCAAGACGGCGGGCAACGGAGACCACGTCGATCGAGGTATCACCACCACCCACACACACGACCTTGTCGGCGGTGACCTTCAGGCTGCCCTTGTTAAAGGCCTCCAGAAAGGCAACACCGGATACGCAGTTGGGTGCGTCGCTGTTGGGGACCGGCAGTTTGCGGCCCGATTTACAGCCCAGTGCCCAGAGGATGGCATCGTATTCCTTCTCGATTTCCTCGATGCTGACATCCTTGCCGACGCGCGTATTCATGCGCAGCTCGATGCCACCCATCTCCACGATACGGTTGCATTCGTGGTTGAGGACATCGCGCGGAGTACGATAGCCAGGAATGCCGTAGCGCATCATGCCGCCAAGCTCTTCATGGTCATCGAAGATGGTACTGGCATGTCCCTTGCGGCGCAGCTGGTAAGCGGCTGCCATGCCGGCCGGGCCACCGCCGATGATGGCAATCTTCTTGCCGCTCAGCGGGGCAGAATTGTCGAAGGTGTATTTGTGTTGGAAGGCGGAGTCACCGATGAACTGCTCGACGGAATTGATGCCGACGAAATCCTCGACATTGTTGCGGTTGCAGCCGTCTTCACATGGAGCAGGACAGACGCGACCCATCATGGCAGGGAAGGGGTTCGCATCGGTGGAGCGACGGAAGGCATATTCCTCCATGCTCATTTCACCGGACGGCTTCTCGATGCCGCGGACAATCTGCAGCCAGCCACGGATATCCTCGCCGGACGGGCAACTGCCCTGGCAGGGCGGGGTGCGGTGCACGTAGGTCGGGCACTTGTAGGACGTATCCTCGTTAAAGATATCGTCACCAATGCGTTTGTATTCGTGATCGCCTTCTTCAAAGAGGCGGAATGTCAGACCTTTTTCCATGTCATCTTTAGAAGTTGCCATGCCTGTTCTCCTGTTATCTGATCTGGTCGTTAAGCTGAACCGGATGCTAAAAAATTACTGTTTGTTGCCCAGCACAATCGCGTTACTGACCAACTGGTGCACGCTGACGATGCTGTCCATCTGGAAGCCGTAATAGGGCATTACTTTTGCAAACTGGCTCTTGCAGATGGCGCAGATAGCGGCCATGTGGGTGACGCCGTGTTTCTCCACGACGTATTTCAACGCCTCCATGCGAGGCAGGGCGCCCTTGACGCGCAGCTCCATGAGGTCGTCTGTCAGCAGGCCGCCACCGCCACCACAACAGTAGGTGGCTTCGTGAATGGTGTCCTGGGGCATATCATAAAAATGGTTGCAACTGGCCTTGATGACCTCGCGCGGCAGTATGAACTGGCCACCCGGTTTGGGTCCCATGCGGGAGGCGCGTGCCACGTTGCAGGAATCATGGTAGGTCAGCACCATGTCATCGTTGGCTGATTTGTCCAGCGTAAGGGCGCCACGCTGAATCAGGTCATAGGTAAACTCCATGATGTGCATCGGCACCGGGTATTTCGGATCGAGGAAATCGAACGGACCGGCCAGCGTATTCAGGAAGCTGTAGGCGACACGCCAGGCGTGTCCACATTCACCGAAGATGATGCGTTTTACACCCAGGTCAAGCGCGGCCTCGCGAATGCGCAGCGACACCTTGCGCATGTTCTCGTAACTGCCGATAAACATGCCGAAGTTGGCCGCTTCGCTGGCATGCGAACTGAGGGTCCAGCTGACGCCGGCCTCGTGAAAAACCTTGGCATAACCCATCAGGCCATCGACATGCGGTTCGGCAAAAAAGTCGGCCGACGGGGTGACCACCAGGATATCGGCACCTTTTTCATCCACTGGCAGACGCACCTTGACGCCGGTATCGTCTTCAATATCTTCTTCCAGCCCTTCGAGTGTGTCGACGAGGGCGGGTTGCGGCAGGCCGAGGTTGTTACCGATCTTGTAGACCTTGGCGATAATTTCATTACAGTACTTCTGGCCAACTCCGATGCTGTCCATGACTTCACGTGCGGCCATGGAAATTTCCGCGGTATCGATGCCGTAGGGGCAGAACACCGAACAGCGGCGGCACTGCGAACACTGGTGAAAATAGCTGTACCAGTCATCCAGTACGTCTTTTGTCAGGTCAACGGCGCCGACCAGCTTGGGGAAGTACTTGCCGGCGAAGGTAAACTTGCGGCGGTATACCTTGCGGAACAGGTCCTGGCGGGCAACCGGCATGTTTTTCGGATCGGATGTACCGAGATAATAATGGCACTTGTCAGTACAGGCACCGCACTTGACGCAGGAATCAAGGAACACGGCCAGCGAGCGGTACTTGCCGGTCAGTTCCTCCATCTTGTCATAGGCGACCTGTTGCCAGTTGTCGACCAGCTCGCCGGGAAAGCCCAGCGGTTCCTGGAACTGTTCCTTGGCGACGAACGGTTTGCTGTGCGCCATCGTCCCTTCCTGGATGTGAGGAATGACGGGGTATTCTTTCAGTTCCGGTACTTCGAAATCAGCCACGCTCTAGCTCCTGTTACTTTTCCAGCTCGGCTGCCCATGCGGACAGATGACGTTTTTCACGCGGGTTGTCCACCTGGTTACGGGTGGGACTGAAAAATACACCGGGTGCGTGCAGTAGTTTGCTGATCGGGAAAATAATCATCAGTATGGCGACCAGTGCGAGGTGAATCAGCAGCACCGGGTCTTGCGGCAGCGGTTGCCAGCTGAAAACCATCAGGCCACGGAAAAATGCCTTGACCGCAACAATATCGGTATGGGTGACGTAATCCATCATCAGACCGGTACCGGCGATGGCAAACAACAGTGCCAGCATCAGGTGGTCGGAGAGCGCGCTGATATAACGTACACGGTCGACCAGAATGCGACGTGCCCACAGGCCGAGCAGACCGGCAGACATGGCAAACGCGGCATACATGCCAAACGGCTGTATCAGGTCAACCCAGGTCCAGACAGGGTCCGTGAAATAGCGCAGGTGACGCGCCAGCACCAGAAACATTCCGTAATGAAACATCCAGCCGAAAATCCAGATCCATTTGTTCGACTTGAACAGGCTTTCAAAAAATACCAGTTCTCGGAACATGCGCATCACCACACCGGTACGCGTCACCGGCGCAGGTGTGGTGGGTATCTTCAGGGGTGCCGGTGTCTTCGCATACTGGCGTATTTTCGACGCCAGGCCGACGACCAGCAGGGCCGTGGCAACGTAGAACAGCAGTGCATAAACTATGGTCAGAAACGGCATGTTTCTGAGCTCCCTTACGGTTGGTTTCGTTACAAACTGTCAATGCATGCAGAGGGGAGGCCCCTCTGCATACGAATTGACCGTGACCTAGACGCAGCCGGTAGGCTTGGGCAGACCGGCATACTTACAGGCCTGCTTGGCCGGGCCATAGGGGAACAGTTCGTAGAGGTACTTGCTGTTGCCCTTGTCCTTGCCGAGTTTCTTGCCGATAGCCTTGGTCAGAACACGAACCGCTGGAGCGATTTGGTACTCTTCATAGTACTCACGCAGGAAGTTGATGACTTCCCAGTGGCTCTCGGTCAGTTCGCAGTCATCAATCTGTGCCATGACAACAGCGACATCTTTATCCCAGGTGTTCAGGTCAGCCAGGTAGCCTTCTTCGTCTGTTTCATAAGTTTTGCCGTTTGCTTCAATACTACTCATGTGAGGTCTCCTCGTTGGATGACGCTAGTCAATTACCATTAAATACAAAAGTTTCAGAGCCAGGACTGTACCTTGTCGTTGGACTCTACAAGATCCACAAAACCGGCATAGTCGATGACACCAACGCCATCGGCCAGTTTGTCTTCAGAAATACCACGCGCTGCCAGGTCAGGACCCAGTACGGATACCTTTTGACCCGCGATCATTGCTGACGCCTTACCGCTTTTGACAGCACCATAGACACCATCTTCAATCAACAGCAGTATGTCGTCGCTCTTCATGATCGAGGACGCCGTGTTGAGATTGCTGTTTTCATAAGGCCCGGCCATGACGTCACCGAGTTCCGCACGACTCACCAGTCGAATGGAATCCTTCTCGGCATAGTCCTCATCCTCGTCTTCCCAGACCAGGTGCTGCAGGTCATCAAGTGTCAGGCCGCGCTCTTCCAGCGATTCCTTCTCGACATAGATCTTGGTGATTTCGTAATCGCCGAGTGCCGCGTAGGTCGGTGAGAAGTTCTTCATGCCGATGCCGGCGGTGTCCTGGCCCTTGACCAGCTGGTAGACACCATCGTCCATGAAGGCGAGGCTGACATCCTGTTCGAAGGCCGCACTGATCAGTACCACTTCAAGTGATTCCCAAGCATAGATCGTGCCGTAGGGCGCCTTGCGGTTGAAGAATAAAAATTTCTTTGTTTCAGACATTAATCAGTACCCCGTTCAGTCGCCGAATACGATCAGCCGATCGCTCTGGATGCCGCCTTCGACCAGCTGTCCCAGCCCGGAAATACGAAACCCGGGTGCAATGTTGGTGGCATCTTTGCCATTGCGCTCGGCTTCGCCGTCATCAACGAGACCACGACGTTGTGCAGCCGCGACGCACAGCACCATGTCAATGTCATGTGCCTGTCCCAGCTCCGTCCAGCGGGCGACGATGTTGCGGTCGTCCTGCGGCGGGGTTGTCAGACGCGTGCCGTTGTTGACGCCATCGTGGTAGAAAAAGATACGAAAGATTTCGTGGCCTTTATCCAGTGCAGCCTTGGCGAAGTGGTAGGCCGAGTCAGCGGACTGGTGCTGATACGGCCCCTCGTTTACCTGAATAGTGAATTTCATGAGTCGGGTTCCCTCAGAAACGGATATGC
>CAMYIO010000136.1:0-1719 GCA_947258515.1 uncultured Ectothiorhodospiraceae bacterium | reverse complement strand
TCCAGTCATTCATGCGTTCCCAGTCTTTCGCATCTTCCTTGTAGGTCTTGAGGATCTTCTTCACCACGGCAGTCGCTTCCGGCCAGCGCGGCGGGTTGTTCGGGATGCCGGAGGCAACCAGTTTCTGGAAGGTCGGCTTGCCGCGTGCGTTGGAGTGGTTACCACCGACCCAGATGGCCAGCTTTGAATGCTCTGCGTCGTTGATCTGCATCGGCGGGCACGGTGGGAAGCAGGCGCCACAGCAGATGCATTTCTTTTCGTCAACTTCAAGCGACGGTTTGCCGTTAACCAGTGCCGGTCGAATCGCGGCAACCGGGCAGCGCGCCACAACGGAAGGGCGCTCACAGACGTTGGAGACCAGGTCGTGGTTGATCTTCGGTGGCTTGGTGTGCTGTACGTTGATGGCGATATCGCCCTGACCGCCACAGTTGATCTGGCAGCATGAAGTGGTCATGTGTACGCGGTTTGGCATGTTCCAGTTCTGGAACTCACCGATCAACTCGTCCATCATCGATTTCACCACGCCGGATGCGTCGGTGCCCGGGATGTCGCAGTGCAGCCAGCCCTGGGTGTGTGACAGCATGGCCACCGAGTTGCGCGTGCCGCCGACGATAAAACCGGCATCGGTAATCGCCTTGATCAGCGGCTGCACCTTGGCTTCGTCGGCAACCTGGTATTCGATGTTGCTGCGAATGGTGAAGTGGATGTAGCCTTCGCCGTATTTGTCACCAATGTCGCAAAGCTTGCGCAGGGTGAATACGTCGAGAATACGCTGGGTGCCTGCACGCACAGTCCAGATCTTGTCGCCATTGTTGGAGACGTGCAGCAGCACGCCCGGCTGCGGGTCTTCGTGATAGGCCCATTGTCCGAAGTTTTTGCGCATAACGGGATGCATATACTGGAACGCATCCGGGCAGCCTGATTCTATTGGCGAACGCATATCTTGTGCCATGAGATTCTCCTGAATTTCTGTATTTTAATGAACAGGTCCCGGTGCCACGCACCGGGGCTGTTTTGATTCAAAGACCGGTCTGTTACGCAGAAGCCGCCTGTTTCTCTTCGCGCTTTCTCTCAAACCATTTTTCGGCTTCTTCGTCCCAGCCATCCATGCGGACATAGGAACACTGACGCGGGCTGCTGACCATGTTCGGGTCAACATCGATACCGATGCCTTCGAGGAAATTCACCAGGCCGATACGCTCGATCATTTCACCGCAACGCTCATGCTCCAGACCGTTTTCTGCCCAGAAGTCAATGATGTCCTCGGCCATTTCCTGCATGCTTTCGTAGTCTTCCTCGGTTTCCAGCTTCTTGAAAGGAACAACTACAGTGCCCATCAGGTCACCGATCTTCAGGGTGCGCTTGCCGCCGATGAGGATAGTAACGCCCTTGTCGTCGCCAGGGTGCAGTGCCTTCGGCAAGACGTTCAGGCAGTGCATGCAGCGTACGCAGTTATGGTTGTCGACGACAAAGTTGTCGTTGTCGTCAATCGATATGGCCTGGGTCGGGCAACGTGTGATGACGTTGTCGATGATGTACTGACGGCCTTTCTTCTCGATGTAGTTCTTGAACTCGTCCTGATTGACTTTCATGTCGTCACGCCAGGTGCCGATGATGGCAAAGTCGGAACGTTCAATGGCGTTCTGGCAGTCATTCGGGCAACCGGAGACCTTGAACTTGAACTTGTAGGGCAGGGCCGGGCGATGCACGTCGTCGGTG
>CAMYIO010000135.1 GCA_947258515.1 uncultured Ectothiorhodospiraceae bacterium | reverse complement strand
CTTTGGGTACTTTCTCTTGGGCGAGCAAGAGAAAGTACCTCGCCCTTCAGGGCGAAATAAGAAGGAACAAGAATCACATCGCCCGAATGGGTGAAACAGTCATGCAACAAAAGGATCTCACCCTTCAGGGCGAAACAGGCAAGCTCAAAAAAGTATCTCGCCCTTCAATGCGAAACAGGAAGCGAAAGCCTAATCTTGTGCCTTCGTATGCTCAATCAGCGCATAGGCCGAGTGGTTGTGGATGGATTCGAAGTTCTCTGATTCCACGGTGTAGGAATTAATGCGTTCGTCTTCGTTCAGGCGCGTGGCAACATCCCGCACCATGTCCTCGACAAACTTTGGATTGTCGTAAGCCTTCTCGGTGACGTATTTCTCGTCGGGACGTTTCAGGAGTCCGTAGAGTTCACACGAGGCCTCGTTTTCTATGATGTCAATGAGGTCCTCGATCCAGACAAAGCCGTTGGTCTCTGCATTGACGGTGACGTGTGAGCGCTGGTTGTGTGCACCGTAGGCAGAGATCTTCTTGGAACAGGGGCACAGGCTGGTAACCGGTACCACAACCTTGATGTTCATTTTCGGTTTGCCGTTGATGATTTCACCAATCAGGGTGACATCATAATCCAGCAGGCTCTCGACACCGGAAACGGGGGCTGTCTTGTTGACGAAATAGTTGAAGCTCATTTCGATGTGGCCTGAATCGGCTTCCAGGCGTTCGGTCATTTCCTTCAGCATTTCCCGAAACGATTCAACGGTGATTTCACGTTCGTGGGTATTCAGGATCTGCACGAATCGCGACATGTGCGTACCCTTGAAGTTATGAGGCAGATTGACGTACATGTTGAAGGTGGCGATGGTGTGCTGCTCGCCGACGGAGCGGTCTTTCACGCGTACCGGGTGACGTATGTCCTTGATCCCGACCTTGTCGATGGGAATCCGCCGGGTGTCGGCACTGTTTTGCACATCCGCAATACTGTTCTGCTTGTCGTGTGCGAGTTCGTTGGATTTCATCGTGTGATCCGAGTGTTACCTGTAAGTAGCTGGTTTGCCAGAGAGTGAGAGCCTACCGGCCGTTGTAAAAGGTGCCAATCCGCACAAAGGGGTAGTTTTCATGCTTCCGCTTGTGACTGCGAGGCGGTTGAGGCGCTCGTATTCCTGAGTGATTTAGTCAGAATATTACCTGAGCAGTGCAACGGGCGCAATTTGTCGAACCAGTAGGCAGGTAAATTACCGTTCTCTCTCAATGATATAGCTTGAAATCCGGCGCAAGGGATCGGCGCTGTCGGAGAAACCCGAGAGGCTCTCCATGGCCTCGTCGTGCAATTCGATGGCACGCTGGCGGGCGGCTGCCATGCCGATCAGTGCCGGGTAGGTGGACTTTTCATTTGCCTGGTCCATCCCCGGGTTCTTGCCCAGGGTTTTGGCCTCACCCTCGACATCGAGAATGTCATCGCGTATCTGGAATGCCAGCCCGATGCACTTGGCATAATGGTCCAGTTTATCGATGTCGGATTGCTCCGCGGTCTTGCTGCACAGTGCACCCATGACAACGCCGGCACGGATCAATGCCCCGGTCTTGTGAATATGCATGTCTTCCAGTTCGGCAATATTCAGTGTCTGCCCCGTTGCCGACAGGTCAATGGCCTGGCCGCCTGCCATGCCGCGAGAACCGGATGCCAGCGCCAGCGTCTTCACCATGCGCAGGCGAGTGGATTCACTGATGCCGTCAACCAGACCGCTGGACAGCACCTGAAAGGCGAGGGACTGCAAGGCATCACCGGCGAGGATGGCGGTGGCTTCGCCGAAGGCGCGGTGACAACTGGGTTTGCCGCGCCGCAGGTCATCGTCATCCATGGCGGGCAGGTCATCGTGGATCAAGGAATAGGCGTGAATGAGTTCAATGGCGCAGGCCGGTCGATCGAGTGCCTTTTTCTCGGCGCCTAGCGCATGGCCACCGGCGTAGACAAGCACCGGACGAATGCGTTTGCCACCACCCATGACCGTGTAGCGCATCGCCTCATGGAGTGTCGCGGGGTGCGTTCTGGCGGCTGGCAGCCAGGCATCAAAGGAGTGTTCAAGTCGTTCCTGGCACTGTGCCATGAACGCTGCCAGTGCGGCGTCAGGAATCTTCACTGTCGAAGGGCTCGATATCGTCACGGCCGCTTTTCTTCATCAGGATTTCAACTTTTTGTTCAGCGTCTTTCAATGCCTGCTGGCAGGTACGGGATAACTGCACGCCGCGTTCGAAGTGGCTGAGTGAATCCTCCAGGCTCAGATCGCCCTTTTCCATGGTTTCCACGAGGGTCTCCAGTTCTTTCAGGGAGGTCTCGAAATCGGTCTTTTCGGGTATTTTTTTTGCCATGACTTGAATCTTGTTAACAATCGGCCTACGTTACCCTACCGCGGTAATGGGGGTCAATCGGGAGGCCTGTCCACAGAAGTGAGGCACCGGGTTGACGCCGCAGGCCAGTCGGACTAGAGTACATGACATTAGACCAGGTCTAAATTACTTGAGGCCTTCGCGCTTCTCTATCTAAAACGAATGTTACGAGGACACTACTATGGATCTAAAAGGCAGCTCAACAGAACAGAACCTGAAAGATGCGTTTGCCGGTGAGTCACAGGCCAACCGTCGTTACCTGTATTTTGCAGCCAAGGCTGACGTTGAAGGATACAACGATGTCGCCGCTGTTTTTCGTTCCACGGCGGAAGGTGAAACCGGCCATGCACACGGCCATCTCGAATACCTGGAAGAGGTCGGTGATCCGGCTACGGGCCTGCCCATTGGTGCCACCTCGAACAACCTGAAAGCCGCGATTGCCGGTGAAACCCACGAATATACCGATATGTATCCTGGCATGGCCAAGTCCGCCCGTGATGAAGGTTTTGACGAAATTGCTGACTGGTTTGAGACCCTGGCCAAGGCCGAGCGCTCACACGCCAATCGTTTCCAGAAAGCCCTGGACACGCTGGAAGACTAGGGATTGCATTGAAAATGCGGTCTGAAATGGAGGGGCCGGTTTTACCGGCCCCTTTGCATTGGGCGTTCAAACAGGAAAACTATCAATGACATCATCGACAGAAGGTACACGTGAGGGGAGTCTGGAAGCGCCGACCCGGCATCCGCTTGACTGGACCGGTCCATCATTTTACGACGAAGACAGCCTCTTCAAGGAACTGGAGCGGGTCTTCGACATCTGTCACGGCTGCCGCCGCTGTTTTAACCTGTGTCATTCATTTCCGACCTTGTTCGATGCCATTGATGAGTCCGACACCATGGAACTCGATGGTGTGGCCCGGGAAGTCTACTGGGATGTGGTCGATCACTGTTACCTGTGTGATATGTGCTACATGACAAAGTGTCCCTATGTGCCGCCGCATGAGTGGAATGTGGATTTTCCGCACCTGATGTTACGCGCCAAGGCCGTCAGGTTTAAGAAGGGCAAGGCGCGAGCGCGTGATCGCATCCTGACGTCAACCGATACCGTCGGCAAGCTCGCCGGAATTCCTGTTGTAGTTCAGATGGTTAATGCTACCAATAAAAGCAGCCTTGGGCGCAAGGCGCTGGACAGCTTGCTGGCGGTGCATCCTGATGCAATTATCCCTGAATACCATTCAAAGACCCTGCGCAAACGAATCGGCGCGGGGGAGGCTAGCGTTGCCCCGGCCGTGCCGGCCGGGCCGACCGCCGGCAAGGTGGTCCTGTTTGCGACCTGCTACGGCAACTATAACGAGCCCGCTATCGGTCAGGACCTGGTTGCCGTCTTTCAGCATAATGACATTCCGGTCACGCTGGCCCGCAAGGAACAGTGTTGTGGCATGCCCAAGCTCGAGCTGGGGAACCTGGACGCCGTCAAGGCAGCACGTGATGCCAATATCCCCGAGCTGCTGAAACTGGTGGACGAGGGCTGGGATATTGTGGCGCCGATCCCTTCCTGTGTATTGATGTACAAACAGGAGCTGCCGCTGATGTTCCCTGATGATGCGGACGTTGCCAGGGTGCGCGATGCCATCTTCGACCCGTTTGAGTACCTGATGCTGCGGCATAAACACGGGCTGCTGAAGACCGATTTCGGGGTATCGCTGGGCAAGATTGCCTACCATGTCGCCTGCCACCTGCGGGTGCAGAACATCGGCATGAAGACACGTGATTTGCTGCAACTGATTCCGGACACGTCCGTCATACCGATTGAGCGTTGCTCCGGGCACGATGGTATCTACGCGGTCAAGCGGGAATGCCATGACATTTCCATGAAGATCTGCCGCCCCGTCATCAACAGCGTGAAGAAGGCGGAGGCGGCGCATTACAGCAGTGACTGCCCGATGGCCGGACACCAGATCGAGAACGGCCTGGATAGCGGCATGGCGCCTGAACATCCGCTGACGCTGTTACGCATGGCGTACGGACTCTAAACTGCTACCCAATGAGTTTCTACCGAAAAAACAGGCAAACGGTTATTTCATGGCGCACACAGCGCACCCTGCTATTTCTGTCTGTTTGCGAAGGAAATTACAGCGTTCACGAATGGAAACAGGAAAATGGATAAATTGACCCGCAGTGACCTCTACAGTCTTGAGCAGTATGCCGAGAACCGCGCGGAGATCCGTGCGCAGGTGATGAAACACAAGAAGAACCGCGTCATTCACATTGGCCCGGTGGCGACGCTTTACTTCGAAGACCGTCAGACCATTCAGTACCAGATCCAGGAAATGCTGCGCGTTGAACGGATCTTCGAGGCCAGTGGCATCGAGGAAGAACTGGATGCCTATAATCCCCTGATTCCCGATGGCAGCAACTGGAAAGCCACCTTCATGATCGAGGAGCCGGATGTTGAAAAGCGCCGCGAATTGCTGGCCGGTCTGATCGGAGTTGAAGACCGCGTCTGGGTGCGGGTCGATGGCAACGAGCAGGTGTTCGCGATTGCAGATGAAGACATGGACCGTGACACGGAAGAGAAAACCTCCTCGGTACACTTCCTGCGTTTTGAATTATCTGAAAAAATGCTCACGGATATCAGGCAGGGTGCGGCCCTGGGTGTCGGCATTGACCATCGTAACTATTCGCACGAGATTGAACCCGTTGCAGGCTCGATACGGGACGCCCTGATCGCCGACCTGGCGTGACCGGTTTTTCTGAAATCAACCACTTCCCAACCGGGTTCACCGCGGGTTCGCTTTGCTGCAGGCAGCACGGTAAACTGCGCAACCCATGAAAACCGGACAACTTGTTGAGCCGTCTTTGCGCAGTGCGCTGCTGGTCGTTTTGCTGTGTTGTATCCCGGCGATGACCGCTGCGTACGACGAGGAAGAGACCGGTGGCTGGCGGCAGGATCATATCGAGAAACCGGATGTCTGGGAGGAGCAGGATGTGGCGCTGCCGGCCTATCCGGAAAAGAAGAACCTGATGGATCTGGGGATTGCCACGGATGACATGCAATTTACCATTTACCTGGACAAGCCTTCGCTGTTGCCGGGTGTGGATGGCGTGGTGCGTTATACCGTGGTACTGGTTTCGCCTTCAGGTCTGTGGAATGTCTCCCACGAAGGCCTGCGCTGTGGCGAGAAGCAATACCGCCGCTTTGCCTACGGCATTGATGGCAGCTGGCAGCCACTGAATAATTCACCCTGGCGGGACGTGCGCGAAAGCGGTGCCAATCGTTATCGCGGCATACTTTACAAGCGCTACTTTTGTAATCCGATGCGACCCAACCAGTCTGTTGAGGAAATGATCGACAGCTTTAGCGAGACTCATTATGAGTGCTGTTTACGACGCCGCTGCCATCGAGGTGTTGAGTGGCCTGGACCCGGTTCGCAAGCGCCCGGGTATGTACACCGACACCGTACGGCCCAATCACCTGGCACAGGAAGTGATCGATAACAGTGTCGACGAGGCGGTTGCCGGCCATGCCTCGCGGCTGGACGTAAAGATCTACAAGGACGGCTCACTGGAGGTCCGCGATAACGGCCGCGGAATGCCGGTGGATATCCACCCGGAAGAAGGCATCCCGGGCGTAGAGGTGATTCTTACGCGGCTGCATGCAGGCGGAAAGTTCTCAGCCAGAAACTACCAGTTCTCCGGTGGCCTGCACGGTGTCGGTGTCTCGGTTGTCAATGCCCTGTCAAAGCACCTGGAAGTGTGGGTACGTCGCGGCGGCAAGGAATACAATATGGCCTTTGCCGATGGCGAGAGGATGTCTTCGCTGGAAGAGGTTGGCAAGGTCGGTAAACAGAACACCGGCACCACGCTGCGCTTCTGGCCGGACCCGCAGTATTTCGACTCCGCAAAATATTCCCTGCCACGCCTCAAGCATGTATTGCGCGCCAAGGCGGTGTTGTGCCCGGGCCTGCAGGTGACGATGGATGATGAGGCCAGTGGCGAAAAACTGGAATGGTGCTATGCCGATGGCCTGTGCGATTACCTGAC
>CAMYIO010000134.1 GCA_947258515.1 uncultured Ectothiorhodospiraceae bacterium | reverse complement strand
AACAGGGTTTCAAGGTCAAATTCGCGGATGAAGCCGTCCACGGCGCTCTGTCCATGCTCGCGTTGTACCTCTGCGCGGATGAGCTTTGCGCCGTTACGGTTATAGCCACCGCCCATATTGGCCTGGACGGACAGCAGTTCACGAGCCTTTTCCAGGGTCATTCTTACCTGTTCCGGTTAGTGCAGGAGCGGGTCGCATTCGCGAACAGCATGTCGGAATAATAATCGCGGATGCGATCCGCTCCTACAGGTGTCCATATTTATTTAACCTTGAAGCCCTTCAGCTTTTTCGCCACTGAAATATTCTTCAATTGTACGTATTTCGGCAGACCGTCCTTGCCGTAAGGCGGATAGTCTTCACCCTGCATCAGGGGCGCCAGGTAATCACGGCAGCGGTTGGTAATCCCGAAGCCGTCTTTGCTGATGTAATTCTTTGGCATCATCTTTTCGACGTTGGCCACGCGTGACAGCCGCGCTTCACCGATCTTCCAGCGGTAGGGTTTGTTGGAGGTGCGCACCACCGTCGGCATGACGGAGTTCTTGCCGGCCAGTGCCAGCTCGACAGCGGCCTTGCCCATGGCGTAAGCCTGCTCGACGTCGGATTTCGAGGCGATATGACGTGCGGCACGCTGCAGGTAATCAGCCACCGCCCAGTGGTATTTGTAACCGAGCTTTTCGCGCACCATGTTGGCAATTACCGGTGCGACGCCGCCGAGCTGGGCATGGCCAAAGGCGTCTTTCAAACCCTGGTCGGCGAGGAACTTGCCCTTGCTGTCGGCCACGCCTTCCGAGACCACGATGGAGCAGTAGCCGTACTGTTTGACCTTGGCCTTGACCTCGCGCAGGAACTTCGCCTGGTTGAACGGCACTTCAGGAAACAGGATGATGATTGGCAGATCGCAGTCTTCCGAGGCGGCCATGCCGCCGGCAGCCGCAATCCAGCCGGCGTGGCGCCCCATCACCTCGAGCACGAACACCTTGGTCGAGGTGGCGCACATGGAGGCGACGTCAAAACTGGCCTCGCGGGTGGAGACGGCGATGTACTTGGCCACCGAACCAAAGCCCGGACAGTTGTCGGTAATCGGCAGGTCATTGTCCACGGTCTTGGGTACGTGGATGGCCTGGATCGGGTAGCCGGTTGCCTTGGACAGTTGCGATACCTTCAGGCAGGTGTCGGCCGAGTCGCCGCCACCATTATAAAAGAAGTAACCGATGTTGTGCGCCGCGAATACCTCGATGAGGCGGTCATATTCACGCTTGTTGGCCTCCAGGCTTTTCATCTTGTAGCGGCAGGAACCGAAGGCGCCGCTTGGTGTGTGGCGCAACGCGGCGATGGCGCGTACACCTTCCTTGCTGGTATCGATCAGATCTTCGGTAAGCGCACCGATGATACCGTTTCGCCCGGCAAAGACCTTGCCGATCTCGTCCTTGTGCTGGCGAGCCGTTTCTATCACGCCACAGGCGGATGCATTGATGACCGCTGTGACGCCGCCGGACTGTGCATAGAAGGCATTCTTTTTCCCTGCTGCTTTAGCCATAAGTTGTTCTCCCTTGGATTGTTTGCTGTAAACGATTGAATTCTGTTCAGGCCGGGTGTTAGCCGTTGTCCTGCTTCGCGACGTGGTCAGCCTGTACCTGCAGCAGTGTCACCATGCATTCGGACAGGTCGTCGTATTCCTCTACACCGGTGCCAAACATTTCATGGACGCGGTAGTAAAACTGACAGCGGTAGCGTGAATCGCCGCTCTTGCAGACGATGAAGTGACAACCCTTGTCTTCCCAGTAAGCCGCCGGGCAGACCGTCAGTTCCGTTGCATAGGGATTCAGGCGCAGTTCGATATCGGCCAGCATCGGCTCAACGGCTTCGCCGTAGCGCTCTTCCAGCGTGGTCCTGATGAGCCACAGTTCGCTGTCGGTGAAATCTTCGATTGCGCTCATAATGCTGAAATGTCTGTTGGATCGGATGATTGGTGTTTAGGGGCGCCAGATTCTAGCTCAAAACCTGATTTATTTCATGAACTTCGTTGACTTATACCACTGGCAGGGGGTAGCTTAAACGCTGCCTTGCGTCACGGCCATGCAAAAAAAACTATGTCTGCATTGAAAAAATCTTCCGTGTTACAGGAAGTTAACAATATCAATACACTAGAGGACTTGATCACACCATGAGAATCGTCATGCTCGGCGCGCCCGGTTCAGGCAAGGGTACGCAGGCAAAACTCCTTGTTGAAAAATACAAGCTGCCACAGATTTCAACGGGTGACATGCTGCGCGAGGCAGTTGCCGAGGGAACGCCGCTCGGACGCCAGGCCAAGGCCGCGATGGATGCCGGGCAGCTGGTCAGTGACGACATTGTGTTGAGTATCATACAGGAGCGCGTCACCCGGCCGGATGCACGCAAGGGCTTCATTGTCGATGGATTTCCAAGAAATCTGCAACAGGCCGAGGCGCTCGATCAGTTGTTGACCGCACTCGGCCGTCCATTGAACCTGGCCTTGCTGGTGGCTGTCGACGTCGATGCCTTGATCCAGCGGCTGGTGGGTCGCCGTACCTGCCTGTCCTGCGGACAGATGTATAACGTCTTTTACGCGCCGCCGCATATCGAAGGGCGTTGCGACGCCTGTGGCGGCCGGCTGCGGCACCGCGCGGATGATAACGAGGAAACCATCGGTAACCGCTTGCGGGTGTTCGAGACGCAGACCCATCCGGTTCTCGAATACTACCAGCAGCAGGAAAAACTGCGTACCGTTCAGGGTGTTGGCGAGATCTCCGATATTTTCCGCGCACTATCCAAAATCGTGGATGATGTGAAGCCCAGCTCCAGGAGTGAATCGCGCACCGATACCATACGCGCGGCATTTGCCAAGCACCGTGCCGTCAAGGCCAGGGAAGACGCCGCTGCCAGGAAAAAGACCGGGTCGAAGGCAAGGCGGAAACCTGCAGCGAAGAAAAAAGTGGCCACTAAAAAGACGGCAGCCGCGAGCGGCAGTGTGAAGAAGAAAGTGACCAAAAAGAAGGTCGTGACAAGGAAGGCCGCAGCGAAGAAAGTGGCCGCAAAGAAAAAGGCTGTGGTGAAAAAGGTGGCCGCGAAAAAGCCAGCCGCGAAAAAGGCCGTGAAGAAGAAAGTTACCAAAAAGAAGGTGCTGACAAAGAAAGCTGTAGCGAGGAAGGTCACGGTGAAGAAGAAGGTGGCCGCGAAGAAAAAGGCTATCGTAAAAAAGACAGCAGCAAAGAAAAAAGCGGTTGTAAAGAAAAAGCAGGCAGCCAAAAAGAAAGCAGTACGCAAGAAGCGCTAGTTTCAACAGCAAACCCTGTCGATGTTGCTACTCATCCGGGCCTGGTTCAACATCTGCCTGTTACGCCAGGGGCCACAGGATCTGCCGGCTTCCGGTTTCCTGCTCGGGGTCTCGCTGTGTTGCTATGGCCTGGTCTCGGTGCTGGTGTCCTCGCAGAGTTATACCTTCAGCATGGCCCTGCTGCTTACCGTGGTGGATCTCGGCCTGCTGGTCGTCTTTGCCTGGTCCTTGCTTTATCTTCAGAGGAAGGCGGAGCGCCTCAATCAGACCCTGTCGGCGCTGGCGGGTACCGGCAGCCTGATGGGATTGATTGCCCTGCCACTGTTGCTGACGATTGGGCCTGATGCGACATCCGAGCCAGTTCCGGCGTCGCTGCTGTCCCTGTGGCTGCTGCTGTTATTATGGAATCTCTTCATCATGGCCCACATTATCCGGCATGCCCTGTCGAGTTCATTTGCGATCGGTTTCGGTATTTCGCTGTTGTATGCACTGCTAAACATGCAGGTCATTGTCACACTGTTTTCAGCACAGGTTGTTTGAATGCATATTCATATCCTCGGGATCTGCGGAACGTTTATGGGCGGGATCGCGTTGCTTGCACGCGAGCACGGGGTGCAGGTCAGTGGCTCCGATGCCAATGTCTATCCACCGATGAGTACCCAGTTGTCCGAGCAGGGCATCGCACTGAATGAAGGCTATGAGCCGGCCCACCTTGATCCTGCGCCGGATAGTGTGGTGATAGGCAATGCCATGTCACGTGGTAATGCAGCCGTTGAATACACCCTCAATGAAGGGCTTGCCTATACATCCGGCCCGCAGTGGTTGTCCGAACAGGTATTGCACGATCGCTGGGTACTGGCGGTGGCAGGAACCCACGGCAAGACCTCGACGGCCAGCATCCTTGCCTGGATACTGGAGTACGCCGGGCTGTCCCCGGGATTCCTGATCGGTGGCGTACCCGGTAATTTCGGCATTTCCGCGCGACTGGGAAGCGGCGCGTTTTTCGTGGTCGAGGCGGATGAATACGACACCGCGTTTTTCGACAAGCGCTCCAAGTTTGTTCACTATCACCCGCGTACCCTGATACTGAATAATCTCGAGTTCGACCATGCGGATATATTTCCGGATCTTGCAGCGATCCAGACCCAGTTCCATCACCTGGTACGGACCGTACCCGGCAACGGCCTGATCATCACGAATGCTGCCGATGCCAATCTCGATAGTGTACTCGAGCGTGGTTGCTGGACGCCGGTTGAGAGGGTAGCGCTGCAGGCAGGCATCGCGCAGTGGCAGGGACAGATGCAAAGCGCAGACGGTCGTTGCTTCGATGTCCTGCTTGACGGCCGGCATGCGGGCACGGTGAACTGGGACCAACTGGGTGATCACGGTGTGCATAATGCGCTTGCAGCGATCGCGGCGGCACGCCATGCGGGTGTGCCTGTTGCGCAGTCGATTGCCGCCCTGGCCGGGTTCAAGGGTGTCAAGCGTCGCATGGAGGTGCGTGGCGCGGTCAACGGCATTACGGTTTACGATGACTTTGCCCATCACCCGACCGCCATTGCGACGACGCTGCAGGGCTTGCGCCGCTGCGTCGGCGACGCGCGCATACTGCTGCTGCTTGAACCGCGTTCCAATACCATGCGCATGGGCATTCACCGTGACTCACTGGCGGCATCCATGCAGGGTGCCGATTGTATCTGGTTGCACCAGCCTGCCGATATCGAGTGGTCGCTGCGGGATGAGATGCACGCTTGCGAGGTGCCGGTTGTCATTGAAGAATCCATTGCGGCAATCACGGCGGACGTGGTCCGCAAGGCACGCTCGGGCGATCATATTCTGGTAATGAGTAATGGCGCCTTCGGTGGCATACATGAAAAAATCGTCAAGGCATTGCAGGACGCCTGATTACAGCGTGACCGGCAACAATGGCAGCCGTGACCTGTACATAAGCAGCGGCGCCGCATGGTGATCGGTTACTACGGCTACCTGAGTGCCGCAGCGGGCTTTGTCTTCCTGACGGTGTTATTGCTGTTCAGCTGGCGCAGCAGCGTACAAGGTAGACTTCTCACGATAGTGACAGCCGTCACCGCCATCTGGGCCGGTGTTGCTGCCGGCGTGACGCAGGAAGACCTGTACCTGCAGCAGGACAGTCTTTACCAGTTCATGGAGGTGTTGCGTTATCTCGCATGGTACATCTTCCTGCTGAAACTGCTGGAGCCGGCCGCGCGTAACAACAGTGGCTACCGTGGTTACCTGGGCTGGGCGTTACCGCTCAGCAGCGGCTTTGTCATGCTGGTGCTGCTGGCTGGCCAGCTGATGCATTACTTGCCCGGCTTCGAGGGCATGCAACAATTGCTGGTGCTGAATTTTGCCGCTCATGTACTGCTGGCCATTATCGGCCTGCTGATTGTCGAGCAGCTGTTTCGTAATGCCTCGGCCCGTCATCGCTGGGCAATCAAATATTTATTTATCGGTGC
>CAMYIO010000133.1 GCA_947258515.1 uncultured Ectothiorhodospiraceae bacterium | reverse complement strand
ATTTGAAAAATATCAGAAACGGAGCCAGCGACATGGATGACATTGGTCGACTCTTGAAATTCGCTGGTGCGCGTGAACCAGTTCCAGATGAGCGCCTTCAGCGGGCTCAGAAGAAGGTTCGGGCACACTGGCAACAAGTGGTTGCAGACCAGCAACCCTTAAAACCATCGCAACGCTTCAATATCATCGCCGTCGCAGCGAGCTTTGTGTTGGTGGTGGCTACAGCGTTAGTACTCTGGAATCATTATCACGTACCAGCTATCGAATTGTTGGCAAGCGTCGAAAGGGTGCTGGGTGAGATAGAAATTCGAGATGAAGTTGCGCACAAAAACACGACCATAATTGCCAACACACCAATCGTAACGGATGACAACAGTCGCATTGCACTGCGTATGTCCGGTGGACAGTCTCTACGTATCGACACTTCGAGCCATGTCATCCTTCACTCACCAAATCATATCTCTCTGGAAGCCGGGGCAATCTATATTGATACGGCATTTGCAGAAACAGAAGAACCGATCCTCGTATCAACACCGCTGGGAACAGCACAGGATATCGGCACACAGTTTCAAATCCGCGTAATCGGAATGTTGATGGTTGTCGGTGTCCGAACGGGCCTGGTAGAAGTCTCACAACCCGGGGGACAGAGTCACTCCATCAATAGAGGCCATTTCGTTAAACTGGACGCCAGTGGCAAGAGCGGGCAATACCCGATACAGCCCGACGACCCGAGTTGGGCCTGGATCGAAACGGTAGCACCCGAATTCGATATCCAGGGCGCGAGCCTGGAACAATACCTGCGCTGGTACGCACATGAACGCGGCGTAAATTTAGTCTGGGCCGATGCTGCATCAGAAGCCAGTGCGGGAGCTGCTCTGCTAGCCGGCTCTATCGCTGACGCCAGCCTTGACGAGGGTCTGATGCTGGTCAAGCAGGTCGCACCCTTCGAACACCGACTATCAAGTGGCACGCTCTGGGTCAAAGTGGAATGAAGCCAACCCTGCGAACCGTTGTTGCCATTTTGCTGCTACAAAGCGCCCTAGCCTATGCGGCCGGGATCACCGATCGCATGTCACTGATCGAGGCGATCGAAACCGTGCGCCGGGATGGGACTAACATCATCTACTCAAGCAGACTGGTTAAACCCTGGATGCGCGTACGCGCGACGCCTTCGTCTGGCAACCCGGTGGAGAGCCTCCGTGAAGCACTTGCTACCTACACTCTGACACTGGAACCCGGTACACAAGGCCAATGGCTGGTTGCCCGTGGGCAACCAGCGCAACAGGTTGTCGTGGCCGGACTCCACGATGATGAGCTGATTTCTTCGACTGATAACAATTATCTGTTTGAAATCGATGAAGTGAAAATTGTCGCCAGCCGCTATTCACTTTATGACCAAAGCGCGACCAGTGACCAGTTTTTGACCGGCGATGAAATCCGTTTGTTACCACATATAACGGATGACGTATTCCGTGCATTTCATCGCTTACCGGGCGTTGCCGCCACCGATTTCTCCGCGCCTTTTCACTTACGCGGCGGCAAGCTTGACGAGGTCAAGGTCGATTTTGACGGTTTGGAACTTTTCGAGCCCTACCATATGCAAACGCTGTTCAGTCCGATCAGCATCATCGATGCGGGCATTATCGACAACGCACAGGTTCTGTCGGGCGGATTTACCGCCGAGAATGGCAACCGCATGAGCGGTATTGTCGAAATCTCCAGCACGTGGGCAGATACCGAGCCGGTTTACGAACTGGGTGTAAATTTCGTCAATGCCTTCGTTCGTGGTTCGGGTGCTTTGGGTGACCGGGGTGCGTTCCAGTTTGCAGCAAGACGCGGTTACCTGGACCTGGTTGCCGACGCGATTGCAGTGGGTGATGAAGATTTCACTCCGCGCTATCACGATGTATTCGCAGGTGTCGCATATTCGATCTCTGATACGACCAGCATCGATGCACATCTGCTTCTGGCTGCCGATCATGTGAAATATACAGGTGTTGACGAAGGTGAATCTGGCGAAAGCAAAAGCTCACAGAATTACTACTGGGTGACACTAGAAACAGAGCCGAACGACCACCTGCGCTGGATAAACGTCATTTCAACTGGAAGAGTAAAGAACAATGACCAGGGCCATGCACAAAATTTCCCATTCGAGGTCATCGACCGTTTCTACGATCGTGAGGTTGAAGTCAGCAGTCTGAAGAGTGATTTGAGTCTACGTATAACCGAATCTCAGCTGTGGATGTTCGGTTTTCGGTACCGGCATCTCGATGCCGATTTTGATTACAAAATTGATTCTTTCCGGCAATCGATTCTATTCAATGGCGGTATCCCACTGGTGATAAACCGGGACATCGTTACCTCCAGCAAAGGCAATGAATACGGTGCCTACGCACGCTACCGATTCCAGCCCACAGCACGTACAACCTTGGAATTCGGGCTTCGTTGGGACAAACAAACCTATACGGACACAACGGACGATACCCAGCTGAGCCCCCGTCTCAATGGTCTGTTCGACCTCGGTGAGCGAACGGAATTACGTGTGGGTTGGGGTTATTATTATCAGCCTCAGGGTATTGAGGGCCTACAGGTCGAGGACGGCATCGCCCACTATTTTCAAGCCGAGCGGGCCGAGCAACTGGTGGCAGGAATCCGGCATTGGTTCAAATCCGACTTCGAATTGCAGGTGGACATCTACCAAAAGCGCTACAGCGATCTCAGGCCCCGATTCGAAAACGCCCTGGATATTTTTGATTACGCAGCAGAGAGTGACTTCGACCGGATACGTATCGAGCCGACGCGTGCAAAATCCAGCGGCATGGAAATCACTCTTCGTAACCGCCAGTCAGACCGCTTCGATTGGTGGTTCAACTACACCTGGTCAAAAGCAGACGATGTCATCGAGGGTGTTACCGTTCCCCGCAGCTGGGACCAGCGCCACGCGGTGACCGGCAATTTGACCTGGTATTTCAAACGATGGGTGCTGAGTCTGGCCGGACGCTACCACAGTGGTTGGCCGCAAACACCTTTACTTGTGACTCCGATTATTGACGCCGGTGGCGCCCTTGTCGGTGTCGACGCGGAGCTGTCACAGCGCAATCAAAGCAGCTATGGCGACTATTTTCGCATAGACACGAGATTGTCACGAACCATTGATCTCAAACGTGGTTCTTTCCAGTTCTATGTTGAAATCTACAACCTGCTCAATACAAAAAACCAGTGCTGTGTTTCGGATCATGATCTGGTTTACGGCCCACCTTTAGCGGCATCACCCAACTTTGATGATTACCTTCCATTCTTCCCGTCTTTTGGGTTTGTCTGGACGTTTGGCCCGGGTGCGGGTTAGGCAAACAGTGTTGGCCAGCATATCGTGGTCCATTTTACTAAATTACTTTTCTAGACACAGGAGAATGCAAATGAACATTGATACAGCAACTTCAGCCAGTGATACCTCTCGTGAAAAAACCGGAGCTCCTTCAAAACTGGCTATCGTTTTTATTGCACTGTTCATGTTGTCTCTCATATCTGTGCTTGAAGCACAAAATTTTGATGAAATGAGTGATGCCATAGAGCAAGGTCAATACGGCAACCTGAAATCCGTAATCGTATCCCGTCACGGTGAAATTGTTTACGAGCAGTATTTTCGCGGCTCCCAGGCTGGTGACCTTCATCAGGTTCAATCCGTAACCAAGAGTGTTGGCTCAGCATTGCTTGGAATTGCGCATCGGCAGGGGAAGATTCATCTGGATCAGAATATGAGTCACTTTTTTGGTGACATTTATCCGATGTCGCAGGCACCTTACCAGGATAAGTCCGCCATCACGGTGGAGCAGATTCTCCAACAAAGACACGGAATTGAATGGGATGAGACAAGTTCGGATTACCGGAACCCGCTCAACCCCGTGGGCCGGATGATCGAATCGAATGACTGGTATCAATTCGTGTTGAGCCAACCGATGGATTCACAACCCGGCACCAAATTCTCGTACAGCAGCGGTGCTTCCGTTTTAATGAGCCGCTTACTTCGCGTCACGACGGATATGAGTCCGGACGCTTTTGCCGAACAGGAATTGTTCGGTCCACTGGATATTCAGCTAAAGCACTGGGAGGTGTACAGCGAAGGTGGTATGGGCACCGGACTGTCAAACTGGCCGGGGCCCGATCACGATGCTCCCCTGGGATTCGGGCTGTGGTTAACGGCGCGCGATATGCTGAAGTTCGGTGAACTTTACCTCAACGGCGGAATATACAATGGCAAGCGCATTCTCGATCAATCCTGGATCGATGCGTCCTGGAGCAAGTACAGCCACCAGGGCAACTCGGACTTTTTTCCATATCCGGGGTGGGGGCATGGCTACCAGTGGTGGATAGCCCGAATGCCTGATCAACTTGGCCGCAACTGGGAAGTTTTCTTCGCCTCCGGTTGGGGTAGCCAGGTCATCTTCGTGGTCCCGGAACTTGATCTTGTAATTGTCACCACAGGCGACAATTACGATCACAATGGCCCCGACGTGGACTCATTACTGATTTCACTACTGTCTGAGCTAAACCCGGATCTGGATCAGCGTTTCGATGGGTCCTGGTATGACCCGGCTAACGTTGGCCAGGGATTTAACCTGGATATTCTCGATAACGAAAAAACCGTCGTCAGCTTCTGGTACACCTATAACAATGACGGTAGCGGCAGTCAGCGCTGGTTCCTGTTGGTAGGAGAAATCGTCCAGGGTATCGGAGAGGTCATAATTTATAAAACCAGCGGTGGTGTGTTCCTGCAAAACGACCCTTATCTTGAGGAGGAGTGGGGAAGGGGACGGTTCAAAGCAGTAGATTGCAACCACATTAATCTTGAGATTGAATCCGAAGAAATTACCACGACGATTTCACTCCAGCGTCTTACAGGAAGTTGTTATAAGGCGCCCTAGGACTCAGGGTGATCTTGCCCGGAACACTGGTCACATGGCCTGGCCGTGACTGGGGACCCGGGGTCAGAGTAAAGGGACAGAGTAAATTACTCTGTCCCTTTACTCTGACCCCACCGCAACCTCTTTACTTGTCCGAAGCAGCGTTTCCGGAAATGGCCTCATCGAGCATCTCGACCAGCTGGTCGCGACTATAGCTGTAAGGCCCCCAGGCATTCAGCTGGACAAGCTCATTGATTTTCGTGCCGATGGTCCAGGCCTGTTCTCCTTCATTTGGAACAACTACGTATCTACGCAATGGCTTGTCGTCGAATAGCGCATGCATGAATGCCTGTGAAACTTCATCAGGTTCCTTGTAAGACAGCTCACGTGCGGCCGTTTTTTCATAGTCCTCTTTCATTGTATCGGTCACTTCGCTGCCCGCAGCTTTGGTCTTCTCCAATTTGCGAGCCACGCTGCTGCGACGGATATTTGATTTGTAGTTGCCCGGTTCAACCACACTGACGCTAACACCATGAGGCTCCATCTCCGTGGCCAGGCCATCGGTGTATGCTTCGATCCAGTGTTTGCTGCCACTATAGGCGCTAAACCCCGGGATCGATGAGCCCGTACCGGCAATCGAACCCGTCGTCACAATGCGGCCCTTCGATTCCATCACCAGTGGCGCAAATGCCTTGGTCGTACGGTAAACACCTTCAACATTAACTTTGTAAACGAACGTCTGATCTTCGATCGGTGTTTCGACGACTACACCTCCGCCACCAACACCGGCATTGTTAACAAGGGCATACAGGCCAGTGCCGTTCTTCCCTATCAACTCAACAACCGCATCAACCTGGTCCTGCTTGGTCACATCGAGGCTGACCGCCGTGACATTCTCGATCGCATTCAGTTCTTCGA
>CAMYIO010000132.1 GCA_947258515.1 uncultured Ectothiorhodospiraceae bacterium | reverse complement strand
CACCGTGGCATCCGTCGGCGCGACCTTTTCCACCGTACGGCAGACCAGCAGCATGTTGGCGCCACCCGTAATCACGCCTTCGAGCGGGGCCTCTGACTGATGCGAACTGAGACGCCGGTTTTCTTCCTCGAGTTCATAGACCCGGTAGGCGCGATTGACAATCAACTCGAGCATGTCGGCGTCAATCGGTTTATAGAAAAAATCGTAGGCGCCCATGGCGACCGAGCGGGTGGCATGCTCGCGGTCATTATTACCGGTGACGACGATGATCTTGGTGTGCGGCGCCTGCTGCAGGATGTCTTCCAGCAGTGAAAAGCCGACACTGGTGCCATCGGCATCCGGCGGCAGACCGAGGTCCAGTGTCACCACCGACGGATGATGCTGTCGAACGGCATCGAGCGCCGCATCGCGGTCACCGGCAATCACTACATCATAGCCTTCGAAACACCAGCGCAGCTGCGTCTGCAGCCCGGGATCATCTTCAATTACAAGCAGCTTTCTAGTCGCTGTAGCCATCTGGATAGTATCTTTGAATCAAGCCTGTAACTGTACGGCATTTGAGTTCTTATCGCTAATCGTTAAATGAATCCTGAAGGTGGAGCCTTCACCGACCCGGCTGATCACCTCGAGATCACCACCCAGCTTGTGGATGTAATCACGGGTCTCATACACGCCTATGCCCATGCCGGCCTTGCCCTTGGTGCTATCGAAAGGACGGAACAGGCGGTCCTTGATAAAGTCACTGTCCATGCCGCAACCACTATCCTGTACCTCGATAGTCGCATGCACATTTCGCTTGAAAAGACGCACGATAACGCGGCCATCATCTGCCGTGGCATCCTGGGCGTTACGGATAAGGTGACCGATAATCGCACCGAAGCGATCCCTGTCTGCAAGGATATTGATATCGCGCGCCTGGCAATCCAGTGTGGGCACCGGCTTGCCGCTGGACATCGTCTGCACGACATCCCGCAGCGTCGCACACAACTCGATGCTCTCGGTCTCCTTTGTCTGCGTGCTGTCACTGCGTAAATGTTCCAGCAAGCGGTTCATCTTCTGCACCGAGTTGTCTACCGTGGCAATGGCATCTTCCATAAAGCGGGGGTTGTTCTTGTGCTTGCCCGCGTTGGTCACCACCAGCGACAATTGCGCGATCAGGTTTTTCAGGTCGTGCATCACATAGGATGACATGCGGTTACGAGCCTCGAACTGCTTTGCCTCCGCCAGCCCCTGCGAGGCTTCCAGCTGCGCAAGGTGTACCGCAGCCTGGCGGCCGGCCGTCTTCACCAGGTCGGAATCCTCCCAGTTAAAATGGCGCTGCGCCGGTGAATGCGCCAGGATAATAAAACCCAGCATGTGATCATGCACAATGAGTGGCACCACCAGCCAGGCATGCTGCATCTTGCGCAGCCATTCGGGTATTTCCAGGTTGTTGTACAGTGCCGGGTCGCGCTCATATTCATCAATATCAATCAACCATTCACGCGCCGCCATAAACTGAATCAGCGGGTGGTCACTCTTGATCACATCACTGCTGGATACCGGCATCTGCCAGCTGGCCACCGGCACAAAACGGTTCATCTGGCGCATCCAGAGTATACCCCCCGGACTGTCGATGATCTCGGCGATTGAGTGAATGGCGCGTTCACGCAAGCGGTCATCCGGCTGCCCCGATGACAGTGTCTGGATAAAGCGCAGCCACTCATCACGGTAATCATATTTATATTGGAAAAAATGTTTGTTAATGAACACGCGCAGGCTTGCCCGCACACGCCCGGAGAATAACAGCACCATTAGCATCAGGCCGGCACCAAACAGGAAGATGACCTGGATCACCGTCCCCCATTCACCACCCTGGGTACGGATGTAATAGCCACCCATGCCCATGGCCAGCAGGTACAAACCGGTTCCGAGTAACGCCGTGGTATGAAACACCATGCGCCGGGAGACGAAGATATCCAGCGACAGGCGCGGGTCACGGGCAATGGCAATGGCCAGCACCGGGACCGCCATGGCATTCACAAATCCCCTCGCCTCCCACGCATTGACATCCAGCCCCTGGAACAGCAGGGCATTCGAGTACAGGTAAAAATCATAGGCAAAAATCACCCCGAGTCCGATACACAGGTACTTCACCGCACGGCGTGATTCGATATGGGCGTTGCGCATGATCTGCTCGACCAGCACCAGGCCGACGATGGAAACCACCAGGAATCCGGCATACAAAAGATCAAAGCCAAGATAATTGATTGATCCGGCACCCGCAAAGATCCGGTACAGCACCATGGTCGTCAGTAACACGGTATAACTGGCAGCAATGATTGTCGCCTTGCGGAGATGCGTGTCTGCCAGACGGGTATCGGTGACAGAAGAAACCAGCACAAAGCCCAGAAACAACAGCCAGGAAAAGCTGCGCACCGGTTCCACCAGGTAGGAGAAAAAGGCCGCCTCGTAGTAAATGGTGACCGCGGTAAATCCCAGCCACACCGTGCTGACGACCGACGCAAACTTCAGGGCATTCTTGCGCGACCGGCCCTGCTGGCCGGTCAACAGGACAAGCGTCAGCACCAGGAAAAAAATGGCCCCTGACACAAAGCTGATGACACCGGTGTTAATCACGCGAGGATACCTGAAACCTCTATATTTTAATGGCCACGGAAGAACACGGAAAGAATTCTGGTGAGCCTCTAACCACAAACCATTTAATTTATCTCGCCAAAGCTTCCGCTCCTGCTCACGCCCCTTACCTACATCCCTGTAGGCAAGACGCAAAGATCGCAAAGTACTATTATTTCTTTGCGCCTTGGCGAGCGTTTTATTCGATGTAGGCTGGTCTTGCTTTTATTTTTCCGTGTTCTTCCGTGGATTCCGTGGCTATTTCCTAATCCTTACGACCCGCCAATTTCCTTATACACCCGGCGCGCCTCGTCCACACCGTCATAGGTCATGTCGGCTGCCACGGCTTTCGAGAGGATTTCCTTTGCCGCGCGATTATCCCCCTGCTTGTAGTACGTCATACCCAGGTGGTAACGGAACACCGGCACATCCGGCGCCGCCTCCACCACGCCGGATAAAATCTCTGCAGCCTTGTCGTACTCACCCACCCGATAGTGTACCCAGCCCAGGGTATCCAGCAGTGCCGGCTGATTGCTCGCCGCCAGTTTGCCGGCCAGTTCCTTTGCCTTGTTGAGACTGGCCTCATCGGTGCGGTGATCGGCCAGCAGCGCCGCCAGGTTGTTGGTGGCGATGACATTATCAGGGTTGTTCACCAGAAAACCTTCGTAAAGCGTGATTGCCGCATCATACTGCTGCTGGCGTTCCCTGGTCCCGGCCAGACTGAGCACATAGCGCGCCTCATCCGGCGAGGTATCCAGTGCCTTTGTATATACAGTGGCCGCCTTGTCAAGGTCGCCCTGCTGGCTGTAGAAGGTGGCCAGCGCAACAGTCAGGCGGGTATCCCCGGGCAAGACATCCAGCCCCTGGAGGATAGCGGCCTCGGCACCTTTCTGGTTGTCCTGCCGGGCGCGGGCACCGGCTAACTGCAGATACACCACGCTGCTCTTCGAGTTAACTTCAAGCTGCCTGGAAAATTCCTGCTCGGCTTTGGCAAAATCCTGCTTCGCCATATAGGCCACACCCAGCAAATCATGCGCGGCAGGATGCTCCGGATTATCCTTGAGAACAGCATCAAGTCGCTTGATGGCCGCATCCGGGTTACCCATCTCAATTTCGGTATTCACCAGCTCAGTCAATGCAAGCACAGAGTCAGGTTCACGCTTGAGCGCCTCTTCATAGGCCGCCACCGCCTCGGGATACTTTTTCTGCTGCTTATACAGCCGGCCCTTGCCGAAGGCGCCCAGACCGGTTTCCGGTGAGGCCTCTTCCAGCTGGGTCAGGACCACCTCCAGCTCTTCGGTATTTCCCTGCTTGGCAAGTATCTCGGCCTTGGCCCGCAACACGGTCGCATTCGCGGCTTCAACCTCAAGTGCCGCATTGACCTGCTCCAGTGAGCCGTCAATATCGCCACTGGCGGCCAGGAATTGCGCCAGGCGCAAGCGCGCCTCTATATTCTCCGGCTTGACTTCTACCGCACGCGATAGATTTTCCAGTGCCAGCTCCGTCTCGCCATTTCCCTGGTGGGCAGCGGCCAGCAGGGTCAGCGCCTCGGCCGAATCCGGCTGCCCCTTAAGTACCGAGCGGAAGGATGCCACCGCGTCCGTGTACTGATCTTCCTTCAGCTCGATTCGCCCCTTGAGCATCAGCGCCTGGCCGTCTTTCGGATTTTCGGCCAGCACTTCATCCAGCAAGGCCTTCGCAGCCGTCATATCCTCCTGCTGGACCCGTAACTGCGCCAGTGCCGTCCTGGCCCTCAACCCGTCAGGCTCAACACCCTGGTCGTCAATAATATTCTTGATGATCGCCTCGGCACCCTCGGTGTTTTCATTCTGCAGATACAGTTGCGCCAGCGAGAACTGCAGCGCCGTCAGCTCGGGTTTTTGCTTGATTGCATCTTCAAGCTCGGCAATGGCTTTATCAGCGTCATATTTGTTCTTATAGAATTCCGCCAACAGCAGATAGCGCTGCGCATCATCCGGATCCGCTGCGATTGCCTCGCGCAACACCGCCTCGGCCTTGTCAGCCTGGTCCGTCTGCGCATAGTAGGAAGCCGTCATGACACGGTATTGCAGTTCTTCCGGGTAATCGCGTACCAGACCCAGCATCATCGCCTCGGCCTTTTCGTTTTCCTTCTGCTTCAGATAGGCCTGTGTAAGACGAACCTGCAAGGCCACACTCTCCTTGTTGCCCGCAGCCGCCGCCTCCAGCACCTGCAGCGCTTCCGCCGGCTTTTCCTGTGATTCGTATATGGCAAACAGCAGCGTCGCCGCACCGACATGACCGACATCAGATTCCAGCACCTGCTTCAACAGCGCAACGGCCTCATCTGCCTTGTCCTCGCGCATCAGGATAGTGGCCCGCAGCGTGATTGCATCCACATTCGCTGGTTCTCTGGACAGGGCCTCATCGGCCTGCTCACTCGCCTTGTCCAGTTCACCGGCCAGTATATAGAAGCGACCCAGGTGGATACGCGCATCGACCAGTTCGGGATCCAGCTCAACCGCCTTGCTGTAATTACCGAAGGCCTTGCGCCACTCCTGATCCTTCTCGGCAATCTGACCGAGATAGAAATACGGTGCGGCTGTCTTTGGATCGATCTGCAGTACATTCCTGAACTCAACACGCGCCTTGTCGTAATTCTCTTCTTCAAAATAGGCCTTGCCACGCTCCAGGTACTTCGCCTTGCGCTCCTCGGCGCCCCCGCAGCCGCCCAGAATGAAAACAGCCAGCAGTGAAGCCGCCAGCAAAGAGAAATGCTTGCTCATGAAAGGCATTGAAGACTCCCGGATTGTGATTTAATGGAGAACAATTATTTGACGGTTAATCTAACAACTTTAACTGATTAATTATGAAAAAGGTAGAATGATAAGAAATCCGACATGTACAACAAATAAATTAATCTTATCAGTTACTTGTAGAACGACTACTCATCATCCAGACTGATCGCCCAATCACCTGGTTGTAAAGATTTACTTTCACATAAGGGGCTGAAGTAGCAGGTATTCACTGTAGGGTGCGCCGTGCGCACCAGGCAGTTTGTTATTGTTTGAGGACGCACACGGTGCACACGGCGCACCCTACGACTCGCGCACGGTGCGCACGGCGCACCCTGAAACTCTTCATCTTCGCCTGTTACTCTCCATTTGCCAGGAACCACCGATATGTCGATGCTATCCCCTCCTCCAGCGGGATCCGCGCCTGCCAGCCCAGCCCGTTGATCCGGGACACGTCCACCAGCTTGCGCGGCGTCCCGTCCGGCTTGTCGGTATCGAAGACGATCTCCCCCTCGAAACCGACGGCCTGTTTCACCAGCCCCGCCAGTGCCGCAATCGACAGATCCTCGCCCACGCCGATATTGACGATCTCTTCACCCTCATAGTGGTCCATCAGGAACAGGCAGGCCGCGGCACAGTCATCCACGTGCAGGAACTCGCGCAGCGGTTTGCCGGTCCCCCAGACCGTCACCGTGGGTGCGCCCCGGACCCTGGCCTCGTGGAACTTGCGGATCAATGCCGGCATCACGTGCGATGACTCGAGATCGAAATTGTCCTCCGGCCCGTAGAGATTGGTCGGCATGGCCGAGATGTACTTGCAGCCGTACTGACGCTGATAGGCCTGGCACAGCTTGATCCCGGCGATTTTGGCGACCGCGTACCACTCGTTGGTCGGCTCCAGCGGAGCGGTCAGCAGGTACTCCTCCTTCAGGGGCTGCGGCGCCATCTTCGGGTAGATACAGGTACTGCCGAGGAACAACAGTTTCTCAACACCCGCAAGCCGTGCACTCTCGATGACATTCGCCTCGATCATCAGGTTCTGGTAGATGAAATCCGCCGGGAAGTCGTTGTTCGCCAGGATCCCGCCCACCTTGGCCGCCGCGAGGAACACATGATCCGGCCGCTCACGCTCAAAGAACGCCCGTACCGCCGCCTGATCACGCAGGTCCAGCTCCTTGCTGGTCGCCGTCAACAGGTTGCTATAACCCCCCTGCTTAAGAGACCGGACAAGCGCCGATCCGACCAGCCCGCGATGACCGGCCACATAGATTTTTGCATTTTTATTCATCATCGCTGCTGCCCCATAAGCCCCCTCTCCCACAGTGAGAGCTGCCCCATAAGCCCCCTCTCCCACAGGGAGAGGGTTGGGGAGAGGGGATATAATAATTGTAATTGCCTGATTTGATATCCCCTCAGTGTGAAACCGGGACATACTTTACACATTAAACCGGGCACACAATTTACACATTTGATTCATTATATGAG
>CAMYIO010000131.1 GCA_947258515.1 uncultured Ectothiorhodospiraceae bacterium | reverse complement strand
ACACACTCGAGTCGAACCTTGAGGTTCTCATCCTGCCGTACTCACCGCTGTACGATGTTCATGCCTGGCTGGGACGGCAGGATTCGAACCTGCGCATACGGGGATCAAAACCCCGGGCCTTACCGCTTGGCGACGTCCCAAGTAATCTTTAGTGACACACCCGTATGGAACTTCTACCTGTTCACTCCATTGCAACCAGCAAGGGAGAACGATTGGTACCCCGTGCCACAAGGCCTGACCAGCTTGCCGGCAACTGCGCTGCCACCGCCTGTGCATCAGCCTGTGATTGAAACGCGGCAAATACACAGGCACCGGTGCCGGTCAGCCGCGCTGGAGAAAACCCATTCAGCCAGTCAAGTGCCGCGGCCACTTCCGGATACCTGCGGCGAACCACATCCTCGCAGTCATTTTGACCCGCGCCCGCAAGAAGGTCGGGTATTTTCGTTCGGGGCGTGTCCCGTGTCAAACCCGGATCGGAAAAAATTGCGGCAGTTGATACGCTTACCGGCGGAACCAGGACTAAATACCATGCTTCCTGCGGGGTCACCGGGGTGAGTATTTCGCCAACACCCTCGGCCCATGCCGCCCGGCCATGGACAAATACCGGCACATCGGCACCCAGGGAGAGCCCCAGCCGCGCCAGTTCTTCAGGCGTCAGGCCCAGCTCCCAGAGGCGATTCAACACCAGCAGTGTGGTAGCCGCATCGGAACTGCCCCCGCCAAGACCGCCTCCCAGCGGCAGGCGTTTGTCGTTATAAATCGTGACGCCTGCGCTGCCGTTCGTGACTTGCCTTAACAGGGTTGCCGCGCGCACAGTCAGATCAGCGCCTGACGGCACTCCGGCCGGCTCCCCGACCAGTTGTATACCGGCCTGCTCGTGGACATCGAAATACAGCCAGTCGCTCATGGTCAGGAACTGAAACACGGTCTGCAGTTCATGGTAACCGTCAGCGCGTCGGCCGGTGATGTGCAACAACAGGTTGAGTTTGGCCGGGGCCGGCCACGGGCCACTGGCTGTGGCCGGAATATGGCAGCACCATCAACCAACTGATAACGTTGGTAATTTATTACCCAACCCGACTGTTCAAGGCGGCTCAGGTGGCCCGATTCATTATACATCCGGGTGGCCTCGGCATCCGGCACGGGCAAACCACGCACCCAGTAGCGCAAGCCAACAACCGGTAACTGCCAGCCGGTGGCCTGCAACAGCAAGGCATCACCATCGTGGGCGTAGGACGTATGCCCTTTGGCGTCCACCAGCACGACACCCGCCTCATCGCCGGCAAGCTGGAAACCGCCCTGACCCAGTGGGCCGGATATCTTCAACTGGTAGTCGTCCGCCTGTTGCTGCCAGAACAGACTCGCATGCCAGCCCTGGTCGCCATGGGTCAGGGCAATGCGACCCTGCAGTTGCCAGTCGCTGAACTCTGCCGCCGAACGGCTGCTTTCGAGGAGGGGGGTTGCTGCACAACCGCTCAGCAACAGAATCAAAAAGAGCCCGCTAACACGCTTCACGGGCTATATCGATTGATCACTTCCAGCAACACGGGATTGTCAGGCGAACTCTGACGCGAGGCCTTCCAGATCTTGCGGGCGCCGTCGCGATCACCCTGAACCCACATGACCTCGCCGAGGTGCGCACCGATCTCGCTGTCCTGCGTCATATCCCAGGCACGCTGCAAGAGACTGCGCGCTTCATCCAGGTTGCCGAGGCGATACTGTACCCAGCCGAGGCTGTCGATGATGGCCGGGTCATTCGGTTCCTGAGCGTAGGCCCTGTTGATGTAACCCAGCGCCTCTTCATAACGAGTGGTCTGGTCGGCCAGCGTATAGCCCAGCGCATTCAGGGTACGCACGTTGTCGGGTTCCAGCTCGAGAATGTGGCGCATATCCCTTTCGGCGATCTCGAGTTTTCCCAACTGCTCGGCGGCCAGTGAATGTGCGTACAACAAGTCAACATTATCGGGGCTGGCCTGCAGTGCCTTGCCATAGAGTTCGAAGGCTTCCTCGTCGAGCTGTGCATCCGTCAATACCTGCCCTTCAAGCAGGTAATAGGTGACGCTTTGTGCAGGATCCTTTTGCCGCAGAATCTGCATATGGTTCTGCATGTCAGCGACATTACCCTGCCTGACCAGGATTTCAGCAATCCGTAACTGCGCCTGGCTCCAGTAATCCCCCGACTCAACCTTGCCGTACCACTCCAGTGCGGCGTCGTCATCATTCTGCTTGAGCTTGGCATAACCGAGGTAGTAATAGGCATTTTGCACACCCTCATCGATCTCGATCAGCTGCAGCAAGTGCTTTTCACCGGCTTTGTACTGCCCGGTTTCCAGCTCCAGCAATGCCAGTGAATACAGTCCATCCGGGTTATTCGGTTCCAGCTTGACGACCCTGGCAAATTGCGCACGCGCACCTTCCAGGTCCTCCGCGTCCAGCAACATGCGCCCGTAGGCAAAATGCAGGGTGGTACTCTCGGGGTGTCTGGCAACCGCATCGGCCAGCAGCCCCCGGGCCTCATCCCTGCGTTCCATCCTGACCAGAATCTGGGCCTTGAGCAGGACCGCCGCCGCCAGATCCGGACTCGCAGTCAGTGCCTTGTTGACGGCCTGCAGCGCCTTGTCCAGTTGTTCCGCTGCCACGGCAACGCGGCTCAGCGCCATCCATGCATACGGATTATCCGGGTTATGCGCAACCAGCTTCTGCATCGCATCCAGCGCAGCATCCTTGTCTTCCTCGTGCGCAAGGATGGTCGTGGCGAGGCTGTAACCGGCCTCCGGGTCATCTGTAATCGTCAGCAGGTAGTCCAGTTGTGCAATGACCTCGTCGCGGTCACCGTTGTGCAGCGCCAGCGCAATCAGGGCCTTGCGTGCCTCAACACTGTCCGGATCAAGCTCAACCCAGCGGCGCGCGGCGCGCTCGGCTGCCTGGTACTGCTTGGCAAAGGAGGCAATCTGCACGGCACGCTCCGCGACCCGCGGATCCTGTGCAATGAGTGCGGCCTGCAGGTAGTGGGGAACGGAGGTGCCCATTTCACCTCGCTGACCGGCAATCTCGGCCAGCAGAATATCGAACATCAGGTCATCTGTGAGCGTCTGTTGCGGCCGGGTATTCTGTGCGACGTCGACACCCGCGGCGGGTGGCCGATCATTCTCTATTAGCGCAACCGCTTGCGACTGATTCTTCTCGCCCGGGGCGGCACAGGACAGCAGTGTCGCGGCCACCAGCACGCCTGTCGAAAGCTGGCGAAACGCGTGTTCAAGCCTGATAATAAAGTTATCCATCATTGCCATTCTATCAGCCCCCCGGATGCCCGGGTATCTTAATGGACAGCAAAATCAGTATTTTGTTGTATATCCGCAGGGTATGCTTCAGGATTCCCGTCCCGCTTGTATTAACTGACCTTGACATGCAGAATTTTGCGTTCGCCTCGCAACTTTCTTGAATAATGATATGTATTTGACCGTCCTTGGAATCAATCACCGTACGGCTCCCGTCGAGGTGCGCGGCCAGGTGGCGTTTCCGCCCGAGTCGCTACCCCGTGCGCTCGGCGAGCTCACGGCGCTGGGCGGCATCCAGGAAGCAGCGATCCTCTCAACCTGTAACCGTACCGAGCTGTATATTAACCAGGACACGGAGACCGAAGAGCAGGTCTCGGAGTGGTTGTGCCGCTTCCACCAGCTGGACCCGGGCAGTCTGCAGCCGCATTTCTACACATATAAGGAATCCGAGGCCGTGCGCCACATACTGCGCGTCGCGGCCGGTCTGGATTCCATGGTGCTGGGCGAACCCCAGATCCTGGGACAGATGAAGGACAGCTACCAGAGTGCACTGCAAACCGGCAGCATCGACACGCTGGTGAATCGCCTGTTTCAACATACCTTCTCCGTGGCCAAGCAGATACGTACCGACACCGCGATCGGGTCCAGCCCGGTATCGGTTGCCTTCGCGGCTGTCAGCCTGGCACGGCAGATTTTCGGCCAGCTCGAGAACCAGACAGCACTACTGATCGGCGCCGGCGAAACCATCGAGCTCGCCGCCCGGCATTTGCATGATCAGGGCATGGGAAAGATGGTCATTGCCAATCGTACCGTTTCACGCGCCCATGACCTGGCGGCACAATTTAACGGCTACGGTATTGAACTGGATGAAATCCCGGCGCACCTTGCCGAGGCCGATATCGTGATTTCATCGACTGGCAGCAGCACCCCCATCCTCACTCGCAAGCTGGTCAAAAAGGCGCTGGTATCGCGCAAGCACCGTCCGGTACTGATGGTGGACATCGCCGTACCGCCGGACATCGAGACTGATGTCGCAACACTTGACGATATCTACCTCTACAGCATCGATGACCTCAAGCATGTCATCGAGGAGAACCTGCGCTCGCGCCAGGAGGCCGCAGAACAGGCCGAAGAGATCATCGATGTACAGGTTGATCGCTTTATGGCCTGGACCCGGTCGCTGGATGCCGTACCCACGGTATGCGCCTACCGCGAGTATGCACAGTCGCTGGCCGCGGCAGAGCTGGAGAAGGCCCGCAACCAGCTCAATAGTGGCAAGCCGCCGGCGGAAGTGATCGACACACTGTCACGCAACCTGGTGAACAAGCTGACGCACAATCCCTGTGTAAACCTGCGCGGCGCGGTTGCGGAAGGAGAAACCGGATTACTGGAAGCAGTGCGCACCCTGTTTGGCCTCAAGGTCAATGACAACAAGTAATCATGCAAGCAAGTATCGTCAATAAACTTCAGCACATCGAGGAACGCCACACAGAGGTCAGCGCATTGCTGGCCGATGCCGGGACGATTGCAGACCAGGACAGGTACCGCAACCTTTCGAAAGAATACGCACAGCTGACGCCGGTCGTCGACAGCTTCAGGGCCTGGCAGCAAACACAGCAGGACGTCGACTCGGCCCGGGAAATGCTCAAGGACCCGGATCCCGACATGAAGAACATGGCCGAGGACGAGATCAGGGCGGCACGCGAACGATCCGATGCACTGGAACTGCAGCTGCAAAAACTGCTGCTGCCGCAAGACCCGCATGACGACAGCAATATTTTCCTTGAAATTCGCGCCGGTACCGGCGGCGATGAGGCCGCCATTTTTGCAGGCGACCTGTTCCGCATGTACGCGCGTTATGCCGAACTCAAAAAGTGGCAGGTAGAGGTACTCAGTGAGAGTGGTGGTGAACACGGCGGCTACAAGGAGATCATTGCGCGCATTGTCGGCCAGGGTGCGTACTCCCGGCTGAAATTCGAATCCGGCGCCCACCGCGTACAGCGTGTCCCGGAAACCGAATCCCAGGGACGCATCCACACGTCGGCGGCGACCGTTGCCATCCTGCCGGAAGCCGATGATATCGACCCGATAGACATCAACCCGTCGGACCTTAAAGTCGACACCTTTCGCGCCTCCGGTGCCGGTGGCCAGCACGTCAACAAGACGGACTCGGCGATTCGCCTGACACACCTGCCAACGGGTATTGTGGTCGAGTGCCAGGATGAACGCTCACAGCATAAAAACCGTGCCCGCGCCCTGTCGCTGCTGTCGGCAAAACTGCTGGACACCCGAATGGCGCAACAAAAAGCCGAGGAAACGGAGGCTCGCCGCACGCTGGTCGGCAGTGGCGACCGCTCCGAACGCATCCGCACCTATAACTTCCCGCAGGGACGCATGACCGATCACCGTATCAACCTGACCGTCTACAAACTTGACGAATTCATGGCCGGCAATCTGGACCTTGCCATCGAACCACTGATTAACGAATACCAGGCTGATCAGTTGACCGCCCTCAATGAATCAAGCCTCTGATCCGGTTTCGATCAAGCAGCTGCTCGAACAGGCCACTGATCTTCTCAATACCGAATCGGCACGCCTCGACGCCGAGGTATTGCTTGCACACGTGCTGCAGCAACCACGCAGTCACCTCCATGCCTGGCCGGAAAAACGGTTGCCCGACGAGAGCCGCGAGCACTTCAGGCAACTGCTGCAATGCCGGCTCAAGGGTGAACCGGTCGCTTACCTGACCGGAGAACGCGAATTCTGGTCGCTGCCACTGGCGGTCACCGCAAACACGCTGATCCCGCGTCCCGAGACAGAAACACTGGTTGCGCAGGCACTGCAACGGATACCTGCCGGGCGCTCGCAGCTGATCGCCGACCTGGGTACCGGCAGCGGTGCCATTGCGCTGGCCATCGCCCGCGAACGACCCCGCTGCCGGATTATTGCAACCGACATTGCCGCTGCCGCCATCGAGACGGCACGTCACAATGCACGGCAACTGGGCATACACTCGATCACATTCCACACCGGCAACTGGTGCGAACCGCTCGACGGCCTGCAGCTTGACATGATCGTCAGCAACCCGCCCTACATTGCCGAGACGGATCCGCACCTGCTTGCGGGTGATGTTCGTTTTGAACCGCGCAGCGCACTCGCCGCGGGACCGCAGGGAATGGATGAACTGAGACGCATCGCGCACTGTGCCGCCAGTCACCTGCAACCCGGCGGCTGGCTGCTCATGGAGCACGGTTATGACCAGGGTGGCCTGGCCTGGCAGTTACTCGAAGGCACTGGTTTTACGGAAGTTATCGACCATACCGATGAAACCGGACAGGATCGCGTCATCGCCGGCAGGCGCGGTACATAGCATGACACTTGTATTTTCCACGCGCAGCGCTAGGATTATGATGTGGATGAAAAACTGAGACAGCGTTCAATCTGGCTTGTCGAGCCAAGCCAGGATCCCGATTACGCAGATTCGGCTGCCGACCTGCTGCGCAATGCCAGGGGAATCATCCATGTACAGGTGGTCCGCTCGGACCACCTGCTTGTCAGCTACAATGTTCGCGAGATCAAGCTGCAGATACTCGAGGCACTGCTGACCGAGTTCGGCTACACACTCCGCACCAGTCTCTTCTGCCGGACCATGCGCGCCCTGTGCTATTACATCGAGGACATCCAATGCAGCAGTTGCAAGCATGACCAGGCCGAGCACACCCGGGATGCCTTTATCACCCGTTACCTGCGCCGGCCCCACGGCTGCCGCGATCGTC
>CAMYIO010000130.1 GCA_947258515.1 uncultured Ectothiorhodospiraceae bacterium | reverse complement strand
GGCGAGACGCCGCTCCTACAATATAGGATGTTAGGAAATATAGATGTTTACAGGAATCATACAAGCCGTCGGCAGTATCGCATCACTGCAACCACAGGGTGGTGACATGCGGCTTGCGATCGATGCCGGCAAACTCGCCATGGCGGATGTCATGCTCGGCGACAGTATTGCCGTCAGTGGTGTGTGCCTGACCGTGATCGAGAAATCCGACAGCGGTTTTTGTGCCGATGTTTCCGGTGAAACGTTGCGACGCACCATCATCGGCTCACTGGCAGTGCATGATGCCGTGAACCTGGAAAAGGCATTGACGCTGGAGACGCGCCTCGGTGGCCATCTGGTAAGTGGCCATGTTGACGGTATCGGTACGGTAACGGCGCGCAGGGAAGACAGTCGTTCCATACAGTTCACGCTGCAGGCGCCGGCGGAACTGGCCCGCTACATTGCCGAGAAGGGTTCAATCTGTGTGGATGGTGTCAGCCTGACGGTAAACGCGGTTGACGGTGCCGCCTTTGAATTGAACATCGTGCCGCATACCCTCACCGAAACCACGATGCATGCGTACCAGGCAGGGTGGCGGGTCAACCTGGAAGTGGACCTCGTGGCGCGCTACCTGGAACGCCTGCTGCTGGGCGACAAGGCGGCACAGACCGGGAGTAGCGGCAAGATCAGCCGTGAACTGCTCGAGTCCTGTGGTTTTGCAGGGAAGTGACTGCCTTGCTGTATGCCGTAAACAGGACCACGGGTGCGCGATTGCGTAATCGTTGTATCAATGAAGCACTGCGTGCCCGTCAGGGTTTACCAAATGATATTTATCAGGCTGGCTTTTAATCATGTCGTTTAACACTGCAGAAGAAATTATCGAGGATATTCGTGCCGGTCGCATGGTCATCCTGGTGGATGACGAAGACCGTGAGAATGAGGGTGACCTGGTGATGGCCGCCAGTCACGTACGTCCCGAGGATGTGAATTTCATGGCCAGTCATGGCCGTGGTTTGATATGCCTGACGCTGACCCGCGACCGTTGCGAGCAACTGGCACTGCCATTGATGGTGCAGAGCAATACCTCGCTGCATTCAACCAATTTCACTCTCTCCATCGAGGCGGCAGAAGGGGTAACCACCGGTATTTCGGCACAGGACCGTGCGCGCACCATACAGGCCGCAGTGGCAGCGGATGCACGCCCGGCGGATATTGTGCAACCGGGGCATATCTTTCCGCTGATGGCGCAGCCGGGGGGCGTGCTGACGCGTGCCGGGCATACCGAGGCCGGCTGTGATCTGGCGCGCCTCGCCGGGCTGGAAGCGGCATCCGTGATTGTCGAAATTCTCAAGGAAGACGGCAGCATGGCGCGCCGCCCGGACCTCGAGATCTATGCCCGGGAACACGATCTCAAAATCGGGACCATCGAAGACCTGATCCGTTATCGCATCGAAAATGAAAAGACCGTTGAGCGTGTTGCCGAGACAGAGCTGGCAACCGAGCATGGCAATTTCCACCTGCATGCCTATCTCGACAGCATCGACGGGGCCATACACCTGGCGCTGGTAAAGGGCGAGATCCAGCCGGGGGAACCGACCCTGGTACGTGTGCAGTTGCAAAACACCCTGAGTGACCTGGTGGACATCGAGCTGGAAGGCGAGCACTGGCCCTTGCGCCAGGCGCTGCAGCGTGTGGCGCAGGAAGGTCACGGTGTGGTGGTGATTTTACGCCCGAGCGAGTCGCCGGATGCGCTTCTGCAGCAGATTAAGGCGTATCATATGCCCGAGCAGACAGCACACGAGGCCGCAACCGCCAAACCGACTGAATTGCGGACCTACGGTGTCGGTGCGCAGATCATCGCGGATCTGGGTGTGCAGAAAATGCGGGTGCTGAGTGCCCCGAAGATCGTGCACGGTATTGCCGGGTTTGGACTGGAAGTGGTTGAGTATGTGTCGTAGTGGACTGTCCCGATTGCGACGCAAGCGATGTCCTCTGATTGAATCTAATTCAGGAATGATTACATGAGCAATATAACGACAGTAGAAGGTGAACTGCTGGTGCGTGATGCACGCATTGCCTTGCTGGTTTCGCGCTTCAACAGTTTTGTAGTGGAGAGTCTGCTTGAAGGTGCGCTGGATACCCTCAAGCGTCACGGTGCAGATGAGCGTGATTTGCAGATTATTCGCGTGCCAGGTGCCTACGAGATGCCGATTGCAGCACAACGGCTGGCGGCAACAAAACGTTTCGATGCCATTATTGCACTGGGTGCGGTGATTCGCGGCGGCACCCCGCATTTCGAGTATGTTGCCGGTGAATGCACCAAGGGCCTGTCTTCCGTGTCATTGAAACACGATATCCCGATTGCCTTCGGCGTGTTGACCGTTGATTCCATCGAGCAGGCGATTGAACGTGCCGGTACCAAGGCCGGCAACAAGGGCGCCGAGGCGGCCATGTCGACCATCGAGATGATCAGCCTGTTGCGCGCTCTTGAAGGCTAGCGGAAAACAGACGCAAATGAATTTCTCTGCACATGAACGCGCCCGCGCGCGACGCTTCGCCATGCAGGCACTCTACCAGTGGGATTTATCCGGGACGGATCTGCCGCTGATCCGTCGTCAGTTTCTCGAGGCCGAGGATTTTTCAAGAGCCGACCAGAAGTACTTTATCGAGCTGCTGAGTGAGTTGCCGAAAAAGGTCGATGTCATTGATGACACGCTGTCCGTGTATATTGACAGACCGGTCGTGCAGCTGGATCCGGTAGAACGTGCGGTGCTGAGACTCGCCGTCTACGAACTGCTGTATCGCCCCGATATTCCCTACCGTGTCACCATCAATGAAGCCGTGCAGCTCACCAAAAAATTCGGCGCCGTGCAGGGTCATGCCTACGTGAACGGGGTGCTGGACAAGGCCGCGCACAAGTTGCGTGCGGCTGAATGCCTCAAGACGGGCAAGCAATCGGCCGGCCGATAAGGCGGCAATGTCCGCGACTGAATTCGAAATCATCCGCCGTTATTTCACACGGCAACAGCCACAGCGAGCTGATGTGATCGCCGGGATTGGCGATGACGCCGCGGTGCTGCAGGTGCCGGCGGACAGTGAGCTGGTTGTGTGTATTGATACCCTGGTTGCCGCTGTTCATTTCCCTGGATCCACCCCGGCCGCCGCCATCGGACATAAGGCGCTGGCCGTAAATCTGAGCGATCTTGCCGCGATGGGCGCTACACCGGCATGGGCCACCCTGTCTTTAACCCTGCCTGACAGTAATCCCGTGTGGCTCGGGGATTTTTCTGAAGGATTTTTTCGCCTGGCTGATCGCTACGGTGTACAGCTCGTCGGGGGTGATACCACGCGCGGACCGCTGTCTGTGACTGTACAGGCGCATGGCCTTGTCCCCAGGGGGAGGGCGTTGCGACGGCACGGTGCGCAGCCCGGTGACCGTATCTATGTGACCGGGACGCTGGGTGATGCAGGACTGGCACTGCGGCTGGAGGATCATGCTGACAATACAATAAGACAGCGACTTGATTACCCTGAACCGCGTGTTGCCGCCGGCCAGCTGTTACGTGAGTATGCCAGTGCCGCCATCGATGTGTCTGACGGCTTGCTCGCCGACCTCGGTCACTTGCTGGAAGGGGATGGCACGGGTGCGTCACCGGGTGCAACAATCAATATTGATGCGCTGCCCCGATCATCGGTATTTACCGCGACCATGCAACAACCCGGGTTCGCGCAACCGCACCTGTTTTATGAGTTACCGTTATCGGCGGGCGATGATTATGAATTGTGTTTTACCGTGCCGCAGCGGACCTGCGAGGTAATGGAGGCCATGTTGTCAAATCAGTCGATAGATTGTACTGCCATTGGCGTCATAGAGCCGGAATCCGGGATCCGTTGCCGCAAGGCGAACGGTGAGGTGTATCACCCCGTCACCGAGGGCTACCAGCATTTCGGGAGCAAGGAGAGTGGCTGAAAAACTGTCAGCAGGCCTGTTAAGGCACCCGCTGGATTTTATGGCACTGGGTTTTGGCAGCGGGCTGGTGCCGAAAGGGCCGGGCACGGCCGGTACCGTGGTTGCTGTTCCCGTGTACCTGCTGCTGCAGCCGCTGTCCGTGACTGTGTATCTGGCGCTGGTGGCGGCCCTGTTTATTGTCGGCATCCCCATCTGTGCACACGCGGCAAGACGCATGGGCGTGCATGATCACCCCGGCATCGTCTGGGACGAGATCGTTGGCTACCTCGTTACCATGACGTTCGCCCCGCAAGGCTGGTTATGGATTGCTGCCGGGTTTGTGCTGTTCCGCCTGTTTGATATCGCCAAGCCCTGGCCCATTCGACTGCTCGACCGCAAGGTCGGCGGTGGCTTCGGTATCATGGTGGATGACCTGCTGGCGGGGATTTTTGCTGCAGCAGTGTTGCAGTTGATGGTGATGTATTTTCTGTCCTGATTACCTGTTAGCCAATAAACACACCTGTAGGAGCGGCGTCCTCGCCGCGATTGTTTTTTGTCAGCCCCCGAATCGCGGCGAGGACGCCGCTCCTACAATTGATCAAGAACAGGTTCCAGCCAGCGCTGGTAAAGCCTGTCGGCGACCTGCTGTGCCGCACTGATCCTCGCGTTTAATGCGGTCGTCATTTGTGCGGCCGACTGCACGGTTGCCGTAACGTCCTGCAGCTCATCCTCGTAGAGCGCTGCCCATTCATTCACCATCGGCGCTGTCATTTCCACATGACATTGCAGCGCGAGGGTGTTGCCCAGGGTAAATGCCTGGTGCGCACAGTTGTCATTTTCAAGGATGAGTTCGGCACCCTGCGGTATTGAAAAGGTTTCTCCATGCCAGTGAAACAGGCAGGGTTCGCCGTGTATGTTGCGCAACCAGTCGGCAGCGGCGGGTGTACCGGCGCTGTGTACCGGGTGCCAGCCGATTTCCTTTACCGGGTTGCTGCTGATGGTTCCGCCCAGCGCCCTTGAAATCAGTTGTCCACCGAGACAGTGTCCCAGTAGCGGCAGCCCCCTGTCCTGTGCCATGCGGATCAAGGCCAGTTCCTGTTCGATCCAGGGCAGGGGATCGTTGACGCTCATGGGCCCACCCATGAAGACCAGTCCGGCCGTGTCTTCAATCGAGTCGGGGACAGGTTGGTTTTGATCGACCCTGATAATTCGATAGGGGATATCCTGCCGCTCGAGGACGTCTGCCAGGTAACCAGGTCCTTCACAGCCGATGTGGCGAAATATGGTCAGAGGTCTCATAATCGATTTTCAAACTCCTGCAGGATGGACTCATGTCATTATCCAGATATCTGCTGTGTCTCCTAGTGTTCGGTATTTCGCTGTGCCAGGCCCCGGTATCCGCCGGGATGGATGTGCGTGTTGTTGGTTTGTTCACAGACCGCGCGGTATTGCTGGTCGAGGGCCGGCAACACCTGTTGAAAACAGGGCAGACCAGTCCGGAAGGGGTCAAGCTGGTGTCGGCCAGCAGTGATTCGGCCATACTGCTGATTGATGGCGAGCAGGTTACTGCGCGACTGGATAGTCGTGTCAGCACAAGGCAACGCCAGGCCGACGTCGAGCAGGTGCAGGTGTGGCGCAATACCACCGGCATGTATACCACGGTCGGCAGCATAAACGGGTTGCCGGTGTCATTCCTGGTGGATACCGGTGCCACCCAGGTGGCGATGAATGCCGCTCAGGCGCGGCGGCTGGGGGTCGATTATCATGTCATCGGTAGTCCAGCCGAGGTGACAACGGCCTCCGGTGTCGAGCGTGCCTGGTCGGTGATGCTGGATTCGGTGAAGGTGGGTGACCTGGAGGTGCGCAATGTACCTGCCGTGGTGCTGGAGGGTGCCCAGCCGAAGGTGACGTTGCTGGGGATGTCGTATCTGGGGCGGATGGAAATCAGTAATGATGGTCGTTTGATGACCCTGAAGAAGAGGTATTAGTCGTTGGTAGTGTGTTTATTTATCACCGTTGAACACCTGTTTTAATTGCTCCTATTTTTAGTCTGCTTGTTTCGCCCGTTCGGGCGAGATACTTTTCTTTGCTCCGCCAAAGAAAAGTATCCAAAAGAAAGGCGATCCCGGCGGCTTGCCCGCTACGCGGGTTC